>NZ_JBSFEO010000016.1:0-209905 GCF_053594475.1 Embleya sp. NPDC001921 | reverse complement strand
TTCGGCGCCCACCTGGACGGCGTCTCCGCCGGACCCGGCATCAACGACAACGGCTCCGGCTCCGCCACCCTCCTGGAGAACGCCCTCGCACTCGCCCAGGCCAACCCCAGCCTCACCAAGCACGTGCGCTTCGGCTGGTGGGCGGGCGAGGAACAGGGCCTGCAGGGCTCGCAGTTCTACGTCAGCCAACTCAGCGCCGGCCAGCGCAGCGCGATCAAGGGCTATTACAACTTCGACATGGTCGGCTCGCGCAACGCCGGCTACTTCATCAACAACATCAACTCCACCACCGCCGCACCGCTCAAGGCGTACTGGGACACGCTGAACCTGCGTCCCGAGGAGAACGTCGAGGGCCAGGGCCGCTCCGACGACTACTCCTTCCAGCAGGGCGGCATCCCCACCTCCGGCTACGCGGCCGGCGCCAGCGCCACCAAGACCTCGGCGCAGGCCACGAAGTGGGGCGGCCAGGCCGGAGCCGCGTACGACTCCTGCTACCACTCCGCGTGTGACACCACCGCCAACGTGGACGCCACGGTGCTCAACCGCAACGCCGACGGAATCGCCTACGCGATCTGGAAGACGGCGGTCGGCGGCACCACGCCCGGGCCCGACTTCTCCATCACGGCCGTCCCGGCCGCCGGCACCATCCAGGTCGGCAGCCAGGGCACCACGACGGTGAACACGGCCACCACGAGCGGCACGGCGCAGACCGTGTCCCTCACCTCGAGCGGGGCCCCGAACGGCGTGGGTGTGACCATCAACCCGACGTCCGTGCAGTCCGGTTCCTCCGCCACCGTGACCATCACGGTCGCGGCCGGCACCACCCCCGGCACCTACCCGATCACCATCACCGGCACCGGCTCGGTCGTGCACTCGACCACGTACACGCTGACCGTCGGCAACGGCCCCGGTGGCTGCACCGCGCCCGCGTGGAACGCGAACACGGTCTACACCAACGGCAGCGTGGTCTCGTACAACGGCCACACCTACCGTGCCAAGTGGTGGACCCAGGGTGAGGTCCCCGGGACCACCGGGCAGTGGGGAGTGTGGGTCGACCTCGGCGCCTGCTGAGCGAGTCCGCACCTGATCTTCCCCGTTTGTGATGCCCGGTAGGCCGCGGTTCGGCCTGCCGGGCATCACACCGTTCGGGCATCACACCGTCCGGGCGGCACGTCGTTCGGTCGCACGCCGCCCGGGCATCACCCCTGACGGGCATCACCCCGACGGGCGGCACACCGGCCGGGGGCGCACCGTTCGGCCCGCCGCGGCCCGCGCCGGCGGGCGATGACAGGATGGTGTGATGCGCCCGAATCCGGATGATTGCCCCTGGCCGGTGGACGGCTCGTTGCCCGCCGACCTCGTCGCGACGAAGGCCCTGGTCTTCGACCCGAACGGGTTCGTGTGCTCGGCGCCGCTGCCCGAGCCGGAGAGCGCCGAGTACGGCGCCCACGTATTCACCGTCGACGGCGCCGAGGTCCGCTTCCGGGTCGCCAAGACCACGCCGACCAAGGTCGGCCAGTTCGTCACGCTGTGGCGGCGCTCGGCGGCCGGCCCGATCGAGCCCCTGGCCGCCGAGGACCCGGTCGAGTTGGTCGTGGTCGGCACCCGCCAGGGCGACCACTTCGGCCAGTTCGTCTTCCCCAAGGCCGTCCTGCGGGACCGGGGCATCCTGTCCGCACACGGAACCGGCGGCAAACGTGCGTTCCGCGTCTACCCGCCGTGGGTGACGACGACCAACCGCCAGGCCGACCGGACCCGAACCTGGCAACTCGAGCACTTCCTGGCGATCCCGGCGGACGCCCTGCCTGACCCGGACCGCTGCCGGGCGCTGTATCACCCACGGCCACACGCACCGCGCTGACCGGGCCGTCCGCCGAGAGGCGGGTCGCGGGTTCGACGGGTTCGGCTGGGGAGCGGCGGGAGTCGGGTGCGGCGGGCGAGGAGGGTCCGGCGGTTGTCCACAACGCGCGAATCGGCGCGCGTGCGTCTGTGGTGATCTCCTATGATCCCTCGGTGCTCGAACGGAGATACGCATGCTGACGATGTGGAGGATCGGCAGGGTGGCAGCCGCGTCCGGCGCCCTGCTTCTGTTGCTGGCCGGTTGCCGGGACGACGGGGACGGCGGCAGCCTGCTGCGCGACAAGCCGGGTACCGCCACCGACGGGCCCCGGGCGCCCGGTGGCGGCAAGGGTGACGAGCCGGCGGGCGGACCGCCGTGGACCGGAGTCGCGCTGCCGGGCCTGGCCGACCAACCGGCCTGGTCGATCCCGCGTGCGGCCGGCGAACGCGGCGGAGGACTCGGTTCGCCACCGGACGTTGCGCTCACCGTCGGCTCCGCCGTCGTCGTCCTGCACGAGCAGTCCACGGCGCCGAACGGGGCCGGGCGCTATCGGGCGACCTTCCGCGACGCGGCGACCGGCGCGGTGCGTGCCGAGCCGGAGGTGGTGGGTCGGGCCTCGGTCGAGACCTGGCGCGGCGCCCCGGCCCTGGTCGTCCGCGACGAACGCACCGTCCCCGCGTCCGGCCTCACCGCCGAACGCGCGGCGCTGTTCGTCACCGCCTTCGACGAGCGGGGCCGGCAACTGGCCGGCGTCGACCTCACCAAGTCCCCGGACTACCGGTACGAGGAGAAGGTCTCGGACGGCTGGGTCGTCCGCAGCGGGACGGGGCCGGACGGCAAGGAGCACGTCTGGGTACGCGCCGCCGACGCCCCGGACTTCGGACCGCCCGCGGCGACCTGCGACGGCAATCGCGTCCGCGGCTGCGACGCGGTCCCCACGCCGGGCGGCGAGGGCCGGGAAGTATTCGCGCTGGGCACGGTGTTCACCACCGAACACGACCCGGCGACCGACGTCCGGCAGCTCGTGGCGACCGACGCCGCGACCGGGCAACGGCGCTGGACCACCGCCACGATCAAGGCGCCCGAGGGCACCCCGACCACCGAACAGGCCAAGGGCTACCAGGAACGCGCCGTCATGCTGGGCCCGGTGGGCGATCGGCTCCTGCTCGGCTGGTACACGAACGAGAAGACCGACGGCGTCGTGATGGGCCGCGGCCGGATGCTGATCGGCCTGTACGACCCGGCGACCGGCCGGTCGACCACCCCCGACCCGGCCCCGCGCGTCGAAAGCGCGTCCCTGGAATACCTGGTCGCGCCCGACCGCTCCGTGCTGTATCTCGCCAACCGGGACAACGGCGGCCCGCACACCCTCGCCTGGGAGCTCGCGACGGGTCGGATCCGGTGGCAACAGGCCGCGAGCGAACGGCCGGTGGCGCCTCGTCAGCTCGTCAACGGCGCGCTGTACGCGGCGGCCGGCAGCTCCACGTCGATGTCCGACCGCCGGACGATCAGCGAGGTCGTCGTCGTGGCGGCCAAGGACAAGTCGATCCTCGCCGCCTCGGGTCCGGCGGGCGAACTGATCCCCCAGGTGTCATCCGGCGGCCACGGCGTCGTCGCCACGCGCGACCGCATCTGGGCCTTCCCGCCCAAGCCGATTCCCTGACCCTCCGCCGGCCTCGCCCCCGCGTCGGGGGCGAGGCGCGAGAAACCTCATGGCGCCGCGACTGCCACCGGACCGGGCCGCGGTCGAGGCCCAACCCCGGCAGCCACCCGCGCCCTTGGGCCCGACGGGCCGCACAGGGGCCAGGGGCGCCCCGCGCGGGCTCACGGTGATGGGGGTCAGGGGGCTCCTCCGCACGCGGCGCGGAGCCGTACCAGTGTCGTGCGCATGCCCGCGCGGTTGCGGGCGGCGCGTTGCGCGGGCGGCGTCCCGGTGAAGACCAGCCCGAGCAGCTCGGCGACCCGGCGGCGCCATCCGGTGCGCCGCTGGTCGCTCCAGTACTCGGTGATCAGTGTCCCGCCCGCCACCGCCTCGAAGCGATAGCCCCAGCGCGCGATCGGCAGGCCGAACGAGGAGACGTCGAACGCGAATTCCCGGCCGGGATCCGCGATCACGACCCGGCACGTGGTGAACCAGACCCACGGCCCCTTGCGGTTGACGCCGACGAAGCGGCGCCCCCGCGTCCAGACCCGGATCACCTCCGGGCTCCAGTCCTTCATCCGCCGGACGTCCGCGACGACGGCGTACGCGGCGTCCGGTGCGAGCGCGACGGCCAAGGCTTCCTCGACGTCCCAGGTGCGCTGCCCGGTCATCGGTCCACCCGCCCCGGGGCGGGTCCGTCGGGGTGGACGTCCGGGACGGCGGCGGGCGGTGTGCACTCGTGAGGCTTCATGCGGGTCACGCTAACACCAAATGCAACGCATCGTCGCGTTGCATTTCGATGTTAGTCTCGTGCCATGAACGGCAACGAGCAGCGCACGACGGCCACCCGCACCGGAGGTCCGCGCAGGTCCCAGGAGATCTTCGACGCCACGCTGGACCTGCTCGCCACCAAGGGCTACGAGGGCTTGACCATCGAAGGCGTCGCCGACCGCTCCGGCGTCAACAAGACCACGATCTACCGCTGGTGGCCGTCCAAGGGCGCCCTCCTCGGCGCAGCACTCACCGGCACGGGTCGGCTCGACTTCCCCCTACCCGACACCGGCGGCCTCCGCGGCGACCTGATCGCCCTGATGAACGGCATCGTCGCGCTGCTCACCACGCCACCGACGTCCGACATCGCCGTCGCAACCCTCGGCGCGGTAACCCAAAGCCCCGAACTGGCCGACCACACCCGCGAGTTCTTCGCCGACCGCCTGACCCGCGAACAACCCCTCTTCGAACGCGCCATCGCCCGCGGCGAACTCGACCCCGACACCGACCCGATGCTCCTCATGGACCTCATCGCCGGCGCCGCCTGGCTGCACCTCGTCTTCCGCCGACTCCCCCTCGACCACCACTTCGTAACCACCACGATCGACATCATCCTCAACGGCACCAAACCCCACACGACCCCCCGATAGTCCAACCGCACCCTCCCCCCGACCGAAGACCGAGCCGCGAGCCCTCGGCGCGCCGGCGCGGAGATCGCGTCGGGGGCGTTCGGCGCGGGCGGTGCCGGTGCGGCCGCCGCCGCTGGAACGCCCGACGACGATGGCGTGCGCGACGCCGAGCCGGTCCAGTGCCGTGCCCCTGCCGGTGGACTGCAGAATGCTCCGCCCCCGGCTGTGCGTAGCATGGGGCGATGCGGTCTTCCTCGGGTGTGCGTGAGGTTCCGGCCGCGTGGGACGTGGCACGCCCAAGGCGGGCCGGCCGGCCGGCGGGTGTCGACATGGCCGGGTTCAGCGTCGCCGGCCCGCTCGCGGGTGGTTTGCGGGTGGTCCCGCACCCGGCCGTGATGCTGGTACTGGAGTTCGGGGCGGCACCGTCCATCGTGGACGACGGCGCCGGGCGGCGGTATCGGGGAAGTGTCGTCGCCGGGCCCGGGTTCGGTTGCGGGGGCATGGCCCGGGCGTGGGGCGAACGCGTGGCGTGTGTGCAGGTCCGCCTGTCTCCGCTGCTGGCGCGCACGGTGTTGGACGTCGGCCCGGCCGACCTGGAGGGCACACTGGTGCCCTTGGCGGACCTGTGGGGCCGGGAGGTCTCACGAGTTCGCGAGCAACTGGCCGAAGCCCCGTCGTGGGAAGGCCGTTTCGCGTTGACGGAGGCGCTGCTCGCCCGCCGGTACGAGGCGCGGTCGCGGGTGGATCCGGAAGTGGCCTGGGCCTGGCACCGGATCGTGGCCGGCCGTGGCCGGGTCCGGATCGACCGACTCGCGGCCGAACTGGGTTGGAGCCGCAAGCGCCTGTGGGCCCGGTTCCAGTCGCAGGTCGGCATGCCGCCCAAGCGTGCCGCGACACTGGTCCGCTTCGACCATGCCGTCCACCGCCTGGTCGCGGGCGACAGCGCGGCCCGAGTCGCGGCCGACGGCGGCTACACCGATCAGTCCCACCTGCATCGGGATGTCGCGGCGTTCACCGGACTGACCCCGACGACCGTGACCGACGAGCCGTTTCTGACCGTCGACGACGTCGCGTGGCCGACCACGCGCCCGGGGTCGCCGGCCCCGAACACGCCGTCGGACACCGGCTGAGTTCGGCGCCTGACCCCACGACCCGAGCGGGCTTGCGTGGTGGCCACGACCGCGGCGATCCCGCGCCGCCGCGCGACGGCGCGAGTACCAAGGCCGATCCCCGCCCACCACGACGGTCCGCCGGCGAATGCCTCGCCCGGGACCACTCTTTCGAGTGGTGCAACCGCGCCGTTGCCGGCCGTGGGCCGCCCGATCGCTACAACAGGAGTCGCTACAACACGAGCGGACCTGTCACGGCGACTCTGGGGCGACGCGATGATGCACACGGGAATCACGATGGGACGACGGACGGCCGCACTGTTGGTGACGGCGACGAGCGTGGGCGCGCTGCTGTGCGCCCCCACGACGGGCGCGGTCGCGGCACCGGTCGGGCCTGCGGAGAGCACCGGCACGACCGAGGCCGCCGCGCGTATCCCGCTCCGGGACGCGATCGCGGACCTGCGGGTGGCCGACGAGGACCGTTCCGGCTACGACCGGGCCGCGTTCCGGCACTGGGTCGACGCGGACAAGGACGGATGCACGACACGCGCCGAAGTACTGCTCGACGAAGCCGTCACCCCGCCCGAGATCGGCGCCAAGTGCGCGCTCACGGGCGGCCGTTGGTACTCGTACTACGAGGACGCCTACGTCGACGGCGCGGCCGGTCTGGACATCGACCACATGGTGCCGCTCGCGGAGGCGTGGGACTCGGGCGCGTCCGCGTGGACGCCGCTGCTACGCGAGCAGTACGCCAACGACCTCGACCAGCCTCGGGCCCTGGTCGCGGTGACGGCCAAGTACAACCGTTCGAAGGCCGATCAGGACCCGGGCACGTGGCTGCCGCCGTACGAGGGCGCGCGGTGTATGTACCTGACCGACTGGGTGACCGTGAAGACCAAGTACGACCTGGCCGTCGACACCACCGAACTCGCGACGCTCCAGAGGCTGGCCGCGCAGTGTCCCAACGTGCCGATCACGCCCGGGACGCGGTGAGGCCGTCAGGCGGGCCGGCCGAGCCGGCCTGCGGACCGCTCGGCCTCGAACGCCGACCGGGCTGAAGGCGCCTCGCCCGCCCGCCGGCCCGCCACCTACCGCTCCCGGTTGCGCCACCGTTCCATGACCCCCGCGAACTCCTCCTGCAGGAAGGCGAAGAAGTCCGCTGATTCCTGGGCTCGAAGGCCCGCCGGCGTATCCGGGCCCAGGGACCGCGCCCCCTCGCGCAGGACGACCTCGAAGCGGGACAACAACTTGTCCCGCTCGCCGTAGGTCTCGTACCAGAGTTCGTCGTGCAGCCGGTAGCGGTCCCGCCGGGAGCCGGGCTCGCGCTCGCGGTGCACCATCCGGACCTGGGACAGGTAGGCGATCGCCGACGACACGGCGGCCGGACTGATCCGCAGCGCGTCGGCCAGCTCGGCCGACGTCATGCTCGCCGAGTCGGCCGCGAGCAGCGCCGCGAACACGCGCGCGGCCATCCGCTGCATGCCGGCGTCGGCCAACTCGCTCGCGAAGCGTTCGATGTACCGCGTCACCTCGGCCTCGTCCCGCACCGGCCCATCGTCCCGCATTCGCGTCACCTTCCGATCCGCTTCCCACGCGCCTCGGACCGGCCTCGGATCGGCCTCGGACCCGGCCCGCCGCAGTCCCACCATCGTCCATGATTCTCGAATTCTTCAAACTTCACAACTTCCTGAAAGAAGCGTATGTTCTGAAACATGAACACGGCGATCAACGTCTCCGGTCTGCACAAGTCCTTCGGCCGAACCCACGCCCTCGACGGCCTCGACCTGCGTGTCACCACCGGTGAGGTGCACGGCTTCCTCGGTCCCAACGGTGCCGGGAAGTCCACCACCATCCGGGTCCTGCTCGGCCTCATCCGCGCCGACCGAGGCGACGTCACCCTCCTCGGCGGCGACCCGTGGCGCGACGCCGTCGCCCTGCACCGCAGGGTCGCCTACGTACCCGGCGACGTCACGCTGTGGCGCAACCTCAGCGGCGGCGAGGTGATCGACCTGTACGGCCGGCTGCGCGGCGGCCTGGACCCGACCCGGCGCGCCGACCTGCTGGCCCGGTTCGAGCTCGACCCGACCAAGAAGGGCCGCACCTACTCCAAGGGCAACCGGCAGAAGGTGGCCCTGGTCGCCGCGTTCGCGTCCGACGTGGACCTGCTCATCCTGGACGAGCCCACCTCCGGCCTGGACCCGCTGATGGAGGAGGTGTTCCGGGACTGCGTCCTGGAAGAACGCGAGCGCGGTCGTACGGTCCTGCTGTCCAGCCACATCCTGGCCGAGGTCGAGGCGCTCTGCGATCGGGTCAGCATCATCCGCAACGGGCGTACCGTCGAGTCCGGTTCACTGACCGACCTGCGGCACCTGAGCCGGACCACCGTGCGTGCCGACGTGCGCGGCCCGGCGGAGGATCTGGCCGAACTCCCGGGCGTGCACGATCTGGCGGCGGCCGACGGCCGGGTGGCCCTCCAGGTGGACAACGAGCACCTGGACGCGGTGCTGCGCCGGCTCGCCGAGATCGGCGTACGCGGCCTGACCAGCAGCCCGCCCACCCTGGAGGAGCTGTTCCTGCGCCACTACCGCGACCAGGAGGCTCCCGAGCCCGTGGCGGTGTCCCGATGACCGGCGCCGACCTCGCGCCCGCCCTCGGCCCGGCCCGCCGGCTGGCCGGCACCGGCACCCTGATCCGGCTCGCGGTGCGCCGGGACCGGGTGCTGCTCCCGGTCTGGGCCCTGGCCCTGGCCACCGCGGTCGCCGCCGTGGAGCGCTCGCTGGAGGACCTGTACGGCACCGCCGCCGAACGCGCCGAACTGGCCCACGACATGAGCGCCAACGGCTCGCTGCGCGCCCTGTACGGAACGGTCTTCGACGACTCGTACGGAGCCCTCACCACGTGGCGGATCGGTGGGTACACCGCGCTCCTCGCCGGCCTGATGAGCCTGCTCATCGTGATCCGGCACACCCGCGAGGAGGAGGAGACGGGCCGTCAGGAGGCGCTGTCCTCCGCGATGGTGGGCCGACGGGCACCGCTCACCTCGGCCCTGACCACCGCCGCGCTGGCCAACGCGCTGCTCCTGGCGCTGTGTTCGGCGATCCTGCTGGGCGCGGGCCAACCGGCCGCCGGCTCCCTCGCGTTCGGCGCCGCCGTGGCGCTGTCCGGGCTGGTGTTCGCCGCCGTCGCCGCGGTCGCCGCGCAGCTCACCGAGAACGCCCGACTCGCGAAGGGCATCGCGGGCGCCGTCCTGGGCGCGGCGTTCGTCCTGCGCGCCTCGGGCGACGCGGCCCGGGACGCGGCCACGTCCGGCACCCATCCGCTGGTGTGGGTCTCACCACTGGGCTGGGCCGAGAACGTCCGGCCGTTCGCCGGCGACCGCTGGTGGGTGCTGGCCCTTCCGCTCGCCCTCACGCTCGGCTGCGTCGCGCTCGCCTACACTCTCGCCGGCCGACGCGACCTGGGCGCGGGTTTCGTGCCGCCGCGACCGGGCCCGGCGCACGCGCCCGCGTCGTTGGCCGGGGCGTACGGCCTGGCCTGGCGGCTGCAACGCGGCACCCTGCTCGCCTGGGCGGTCGGCTTCGCCCTCGCCGGCGCGGTGTTCGGCGGCATCGCCGACGGCGCTCAGGACCTGGTCGGCGACAACGACGGGACCCGCGACCTGATCCAACGCATGGGCGGCCATGTCGCGCTGACCGACGCGTTCCTGTCCACGCTGGTCGACATGCTCGGCCTGGTCTGCGTGGTGTTCACCGCCGGCGCCGTGCTGCGCCTGCGCGACGAGGAGACCAGTGGTCGGGCCGAACCACTGCTGGCGAACGCGGTCGGCCGAGCGCGCTGGGCGGGCGGGCACCTGGTGATCGCGTACCTCGGCCCGCTGCCGGTACTGGCCGCGGGCGGTGTCGCGATGGGCCTGTCGTACGGGATCACCATCGGCGACGTATCCGGCCAGGTGCCCCGCCTCGTGCTCGCCGCGCTGGCCCAGGCGCCTGCCGTGTGGGCGATGACCGGGCTCGCCGTCCTGGTCGTCGGCGCACTGCCCCGGCTCGCCCCGGCGGTGTGGGGCGCGGTCGGCGTGGTGATCGCGCTCGGCTGGCTCGGCCCCGCGCTGAAACTGCCCCAGGCGGTCTTGGCCGTGTCGCCCTTCGGCCACCTGCCCAATCTGCCCGGCGCCGACGTCACGGCGACGCCGTACCTGTGGCTGCTCGCCGTCGCGCTCGCACTGCCCGCCGCGGGCGTGGCCGCACTGCGCCGCCGCGACCTGGGCTGAGGCCCGTTCGCGTCGGGAACCCGATCCGCAGGTCCCGGGCGCGGGCGCGCGTCGGGAACCCGATCCGCTGCGCGGTCCCGGCCGCCGGCGCCGGGCTCAGCCCATCTCCTCCAGCGTCTTGCCCTTCGTCTCCGGGACGAACTTGAGCACGAACGGGATGGACAGGACCGCGAAGCACGCGTACATCACGTACGTCGCCGACAGGTTCCAGTCCGACAACGTCGGGAACGACACGGTGATCACCCAGTTGGCGATCCACTGCGCGGAAGCGGCCACGCCCAGGGCCGCGGCGCGGATCCGGTTCGGGAACATCTCGCCCAGGAAGACCCACACCACCACGCCCCACGACAGCGCGAAGAACAGCACGAACGAGTGGGCCGCGATCAGCGCGACGGTGCCTTCGGTGTCCGGGAGCTTGATGTTCTTGCCGTGGCCGGTCCGCGCCGAGAACGCCCACGCGACCAGGCCGAGCGAGATCGCCATGCCGGCCGAGCCGACCAGCGCGAGCGGTTTGCGGCCCACCCGGTCGACCAGGGAGATCGCGATCATCGTGCCGATGATGTTGATGATCGACGTGGTGAACGAGTACAGGAACGAGCTGTTCGGGTCGATCCCCACCGACTGCCACAACGACGCCGAGTAGTAGAAGATCACGTTGATGCCGACCAGTTGCTGGAACACCGACAGCCCGATGCCGACCCACACGATCGGCAGGAACAGGAACCCGCCGCCGCCCAGCAGGTCCTTGAAGGTGGACTTGTGCTCGCGGCGCATCGCCTCGGTGATCTCCGCGACGCGCGCATCCAGGTCGACGTCGTCGCTCTCCACCTCGGCCAGCACCTTCCTGGCCTGATCCACGCGTCCGACCGAGAGCAGGAAGCGCGGCGACTCGGGGATGGTGAAGGTGAACACGCCGTACAGCACGGCGGGCAGCACCATCACGCCCAGCATCACCTGCCACGCCTCCAGGCCGAAGATCAGCTCGCCGCGCTGATCGCCGTCGGCGAGGTTGAGGATGCCCCAGTTGACCAGTTGCGAGACCGCGATGCCGGTGACGATCGCGGCCTGCTGGAACGAACCGAGCCGACCGCGGTAGGCGGGCGGCGCGACCTCGGCGATGTACGCCGGGCCGATCACCGACGCCATCCCGATCGCCGTCCCGCCGAGCACCCGCCACATCGCCAGGTCCCACAGCGCGAACGGCAGCGCGGAGCCCACCGCGCTGACCGCGAACAGCACGGCGGCGATCTGCATCACCCGGATCCGGCCGATCCGGTCGGCGATCCGGCCGGCGACCGCGGCCCCGATCGCACAGCCCACCAGCGCGGCGGCGACCACTTGGGCGAGCAGGCTGGATCCGGGCTCGAACTTGCCGCGGATGCCCTCGACCGCGCCGTTGATCACCGAGCTGTCGTAGCCGAAGAGGAACCCGCCCATCGCGGCGGCGGCGGTGATGAAGATGACGTGGCCGAGGTGCTCCGAGTAGGAGCCCCCGCTCGACTGCCCGGTCGTCGCTGTGCTGCCGGCCAACGCCGCCTCCCGCGGTCTGTGCACCTCGTCCCGAACCCGGCGCGGTGTGTGCGGTGCGCTGCTTCGGAGAAGTCGCCGGACTCTGAGAGTTGCCCGAGATCACCCGCCTAACCATGCGGTGCGCCCGGATGCCGCGCGGTCGGCGGCGCGGATGGCGGTGCGGCCGGCGTCCACCCGCGCACCCGCGCCTGTCGCCGTCCGCCGGCCCGGTCCGCCGAACGGGTGGACGCGGTCCGGTAACGACCTTGCCGGACACCCTTGACAGTGCCGAGAGGGCGGGCCTAATTTCCTCTACAACTCTTAGGAAGGTTTCCTAACAGTGGCGAGAGGGAGAACCGCTCATGGCCGGAAGCACCGAGCGCGGCGCGGGAGCGTCCGGGCGGGAGCAGGCCGGGCGGCCGAGCCTCTTGCGGGCCATCAACGACCGGGCCGCGCTCGAACTCCTCTTGCGGCACGGGCGGCTGTCCCGGGGCCAGATCGGCTCGATGACGGGCTTGTCGAAGCCGACCGCCTCACAGCTGCTCTCCCGCCTGGAGGCGGCCGGCCTGGTCGTCGGGGTCGGTACCACCGAGGGTGGCCGCGGACCGGGCGCCCAGCTGTACGAGATCAACCCCGCGGCGGGACACATCGCGGGCCTGGACGTCACGCCCGCCCGGATCCGGGTGGCCATCGCCGACCTGGCCGGACGGGTGGTCGGTGAGCACGAACTGCCCACGCCACGCCGCGAGGCGGCGGACACCCCCGGCCGGATCCGGGACGCGGTACGCGCCGCGGCCAGGCCCGCCGGCCTCGATCTCGCCGATCTCGCCCACGTGGTGATCGGCATCCCCGGCGCGTTCGACCCGACCACCGAACAGTTCCGCTACGGCCGGCACCTCGCGGGCTGGCACACCCCCGGCGTACTGGACGCCATCCGCGAGGAACTCGGCCTGACCGTGGACGTGGAGAACGACGTCAACCTGGCCGCCCTCGCCGAACAGCGGGACGGATCCGCGCGCGACGGCGGCGACTTCGTCCTGCTGTGGGTCGACGAGGGCATCGGGTGCGCGATCGTGCTCGGCGGCCGACTGCACCGGGGTTCCACCGGTGGCGCGGGCGAGGTCGGCTACATGCCGATGCCCGGCGCCCCGCTGCCGCACGACGTCAGCCGCCGCAACACCGGCGGCTTCCAGCAACTCGCGGGCGCGCCCGCGGTGTTGTCCCTGGCCCGCGCCTACGGGGTGGGCAGCCGCACCGCGCCGCAGGCGGTCGCCCGAGCGGTGCGCGCCACCGACTCGCGCGGTGAAGCCTTCCTCGACGAGTTGGCCAACCGGCTCGCGGTGGGCCTCGCGGTGATCGTCTCGGTGCTCGATCCGGGGCTCGTCGTGTTGTCGGGGGCCATCCCGATGGCCGGCGGCGAGGCGTTGCGCTCGCGCGTGGTGGGCGAGCTGCACCGCCTCGCGATCCCGCGCCCGCGCGTCGTGCTCGGCGACGTACCCGCCAACCCCGTCCTCACCGGCGCCGTACACGCGGCGCTCGACGTCGCGCGTGACGTCGTCTTCACCACGACCTGACGCACCCACGCACCACCGCAGCACCGCACGGCACCACACGACCGGACCGTCGCCTCCGCACGCGCGTGTACCGACCGATGCCCAGGCCCCCGCCTCGGCCCTCGGTCCCCCACCCGTACCACCGGCATCGTCGGCACCTTCGACGTCGCCGACTCCACCGGCACCACGGATCGACCGCAACACGCTCGCACGACAGGGCTCTTCGCAGCAGCCCAGGCTCCGCCGTACCACCGCAAGGCCCCCGGCGCCGCTCGTCCCGGCCGCGCCGCAGCCATCTCCGGAGGAGGACCCAGTGCACAGACTCCCACGGCTTCGTCGTTCCATCACGACCCTCGCGTGTGCCGCCACGCTCGCCCTGATGGCCTCCGCGTGCGCCGGCGACGACGGCGGCTCGGGAACCGGTGCGAACGAGGCGCCCGACAAGAAGGTCACCATCACCTTCTGGCACGGCTGGAGCGCCGAGAGCGAGACCAAGGCGGTCGAGGACCTGGTCGCCAAGTTCAACGTGAAGCACCCCAACATCAAGGTCAAGATCGTCTCCAACGTCACCGACGACAAGATCACCCAGGGCATCCGCTCCGGCAAGGGCCCGGACGTGGTCTCCTCGTTCACCACCGACAACGTCGGCCAGTTCTGTACGTCGGGCTCGTGGACCGATCTGGCGCCGTGGCTGGCCAAGTCCGGCATCGATGTGGCCTCGACCTTCCCCAAGCCGGTGCTGGACTACACCCAATTCCAGGGCAAGCGCTGCGCGTTGCCGCTGCTCGCCGACGCCTACGGCCTGTACTACAACAAGGACATGTTCGCCGCCGCGGGCATCACCCAGCCGCCGAAGACGTTCACCGAGCTGACCGAGACGGCCAAGAAGCTCAACCAGTTCAACGGAGACGGGACGTTCAAGGTGGCCGGCTTCGTGCCGACCTTCCACGCCTACGAGTTCTCCGCCGCGCACACGCTGGCCCAGTTCGGCCCGACGTACCAGACGCCCGACGGCAAGTCGAACCTGTCCAAGGACCCGGTCGTCCCGCAGTTCTTCAACTGGCAGAAGCAATTCGTGGAGAGCCAGGGCGGGTTCGACAAGCTGGAGAAGTTCCGCACCACGTTCGGTGAGGAGTTCTCCGCGGAGAACCCGTTCATGAGCGGCAAGCTCGCGATGACCATGGACGGCGAGTGGCGCACCGCGATGATCGCCCAGGACGCGCCGAAGCTGAACTACGGCACCGCGCCGTTCCCGGTCCCGGACGACCAGGCCGACAAGTACGGCCGCAGCTACCTCACCGGAACCACCATCGGCATCGCCAAGTCCAGCCACCACCAGGCCGCCGCTTGGGAGTTCGTCAAGTTCGTGACCACCGACACCGAGGCGCTGAACGCGTTCTCGCAGGCGATCCACAACGTGCCCAGCACCAACGCCGCGCTGGCCGCGTCGCCGCTGGCCAACGACGAGCACTTCAAGCCGTTCATCGACGCCTTCAAGCACCCCGCCAGCAACACCACGCCGGCCAGCCCCAACGGCGGCAAGTACCAGGTCACCCTGTCCGAGTACGCCTACAAGTGGGAGGCCGGCCAGGGTGGTGACCTGACCAAGAGCCTGGCCGATCTGGACAAGCAGATCGACACCGACGTGGCCCAGGTCAAGTGATCCGATGACCACGACCGCCCCCGCGGCGGCGAAGGTCCCGGCGGCGCTGCGTAGGCAGCGCCGCCGGCGGAACCTGCGCACGCTCGCGTTCCTGTCCCCGTGGCTGATCGGCTTCTCGGTCTTCTTCGCGTATCCGCTCGGCGCGACCGTGTACTACTCGTTCACCCGCTACGACCTGATCAACGCGCCGGTCTGGGTGGGCATGCGCAACTGGAACTACGTGCTCAACGACTACCCGCCGCTGTGGCAGGCGTTGCGCAACACGCTGTGGCTGGTGGCGGTGATGGTCACCCTGCGGGTGATCTTCGGCCTGAGCCTGGGCATGTTGGCGATCCGGCTCAAGCGCGGCGGCGGGCTCTTCCGCACGCTGTCCTACCTGCCCTACCTGGCCCCGCCGGTGGCCGCCACGATCGGCTTCGCGTTCCTGCTCAACCCCGGCACCGGACCGGTCAACCACCTGCTCGGCAACGTCGGTATGCCGCAGCCGGGTTGGTTCAACGACCCGGACTGGTCCAAGCCGGCGCTGACCCTGCTCGCCCTGTGGGGCATCGGCGACCTGCTGGTGATCTTCACCGCGTCGCTGCTGGACGTACCGCGCGAGCAGTACGAGGCGGCCGAGTTGGACGGCGTCGGGCCGTGGCAGCGCTTCCGCTATGTGACCTGGCCGGCGATCACCCCGGTGGTGCTGTTCGCCGTGGTCACCGGCGTGATCCAGACGATGCAGTACTACACGCAGGCGATGGTGGCCGGGAAGGTCGCCAGCGGCATCATCGGCAACTCCGGCCAGTCCTTCGAACCGGGCTACCCGCAGGGCACCACGCTGACCCTGCCGCAACTGGTCTACGAGGAAGGCTTCTCCACCTTCAACACGGGTGCCGCGTGTGTGATCTCGCTGCTCCTGTTCGTGATCGCGATGGCGTTCACCTTCCTGCTGCTGCGCCGTCGCTCGGGCCTGCTCGACGACGACTGACGGGCTGCGGGACGACGACCGAGCGTGCGGCCGGACCGCGTCCGCTCCCCTCACCGGCCACGGGACTCCCGGACCGGTACCCCGAGTTCGACGATCCACCGTGCCCAGAAGGGATCGGATCCATGGCCCAGACCGTCACGGCCGAGGCCGCCGGCATCAAGCCCGCGCTCGCGCCCGCCCGGACGCCGCCGCGCCCACGACGGCGCAAGCGCGTACTGACCTGGATCGGCGTGCACACGCTCGCCGTCACCGCCGTACTGTTCTTCGTCCTGCCGTTCGTGTTCCTGTTCCTGACCTCGGTGATGAGCAACAAGCAGGCGCTGACCAGCGACCTGTGGCCCACCTCGTGGGAGTGGGGCAACTACAAGAAGGTGCTGGAGACCCCGGGCTTCGGCACGTGGTGGCGCAACACGCTGATGTACGCCGGACTCGGCACCCTGTTCACCGTGGTCTCCAGCCTGCCGGTGGCCTACGCGCTGGCGAAGTTCCGGTTCCGCTTCCGGGGCGTGGCGCTGATGCTGGTGATCTCGTCGATGATGTTGCCGCCGCAGGTGATCGTCATCCCGATGTACATCTTCTGGGCCAAGCAGATGCACCTGAGCGGGACGTTGTGGCCGCTGATCATCCCGATGGCCTTCGGCGACGCGTTCACCATCTTCCTGCTGCGCCAGTTCCTGCTCACCATCCCGTCCGAATACCTGGACGCGGCCCGGGTGGACGGGTGCGGCGAACTGCGCATCCTGATCTCGATCGTGGTGCCGATGATCCGGCCGGCCATCGCGGCGGTCGCGCTGTTCCAGTTCTTCTACTGCTGGAACGACTACTTCGGTCCACAGGTGTACGCGTCCGAGAATCCGGGCGCGTGGACCCTGTCCTACGGCCTGGAGTCGTTCAAGGGCGCACATCAGGTCAATTGGAATCTCATGATGGCCGCCACGCTCCTCGTGATGGCGCCGGTGATCCTCGTGTTCTTCTTCGCCCAGAAGGCGTTCATCGAGGGCGTGACTTTGACGGGAGTAAAGGGTTGAAGCTCGCGGTGGTGGGCGGAGGGTCCACGTATACGCCCGAACTGGCCGACGGATTGGGCCGGTTGAGCGGAACCTTGCCGGTCGACGAGCTCGTGCTCGTGGATCCGGTGATCGAACGACTCGAGCCGGTCGGCGCGGTGGTGCGCCGCATCCTGGCCCGGTACGGACACCCGGCCCGGGTGGTGTTGACCGACGACCTGGACGCGGAGGTCGAGGACTGCGACGCGGTGCTCTTCCAGCTCCGGGTGGGCGGTCAGGAGGCCCGCGCGCAGGACGAGGAGTGGCCGCTGGACTGCGGCTGCGTGGGACAGGAGACCACCGGCGCGGGTGGCCTGGCCAAGGCCCTGCGCACGGTACCGGTGGTGCTGGACGCGGCCGAACGGGTGCGCCGCGCCGCGCCGAAGGCGTGGATCGTCGACTTCACCAACCCGGTGGGCATCGTCACCCGCGCCCTGCTGGACGCGGGTCACCGCGCGGTGGGGCTGTGCAACGTCGCGATCGGCTTCCAGCGGCGCTTCGCCGCGATGCTCGACGTGGCGCCGAACCGGGTGCGGCTGGACCACGTCGGGCTCAACCACCTGACCTGGGAACGCGGATTGCACGTCCTGGACGGGTCGGGCGAGCCGGGTCCGGACCTGCTCCCGACGCTGCTCGCCGAGCACGGCCCGGCGATCGCCGCGGACATCGAGCTGCCGGTGGAGCTGCTGCGCGCGCAGGGCACCGTGCCGTCGTACTACCTGCGCTACTTCTACGCGCACGACGCGGTGGTCTCCCAGCAGCGGCACACCGCGTCGAGGGCGCAGCAAGTGGCGGCGATCGAGCGGGAGTTGCTGGAGCTGTACAAGGATCCGACGCTGGACTCCAAGCCCGCGCTGCTGGAGAACCGGGGCGGGGCCTACTACTCGGAGGCGGCGGTGGCGCTGGTGGCCGCGCTGCTGGGCACGAGCACCGACGAGGGCGACCGGATCCAGGTCGCCGACGTGCGCAACAACGGCACGTTGCCGTTTCTGCCGGACGACGCGGTGATCGAGGTACCGTCCCTCGTCGACGCGAGCGGCGCGACGCCGCTCCCGGTGGCGCCGCTGGGGCCGCTGCACTCCGGGCTGATCGCGCACGTGGCCGCGTACGAGGAGCTGGCGCTGGACGCGGCGCTGCGCGGTGGACGCGATCGGGTGGTCACCGCGCTGCTCGCCCATCCGCTGGTCGGGCAGTACGACATCGCCGAGGCGCTCACCGACCGTTTGTTGGCGGCGGGCAAGGAGCACCTGCCGTGGGCCCGGTGACGGAGGGCGGGACCGATTCCCGCGCATCGGTCCCAGCCGTGCTCGCGATCGACGCGGGCAACTCCAAGACCGACGTCGCGGTGGTCGACGCGGACGGTCGGGTGTGGGGGCGGGGCCGGGGTGCGGGGTACGCGCCGTACCAACTCGGCCAGGACGTGGCGGTCGAGCGCGTCGCCGCGCTGGTCGAGGACGTGTTGCGAACGGCCGCGGGGGTCGGGCCGGTGGAGCACATCGCGGCCTACCTGGCCAACATCGACCTGCCGGTGGAGGAGCAGCGGCTGCGCAAGGAGTTCGAGGATCGCGGCTGGGCCCGTACGGTCACCGTCGGCAACGACACGTTCGCGGTGCTGCGTTCGGGCACCGACACCCCGCGCGGGGTCGCGGTGGTGTGCGGGGCCGGGATCAACTGCGTCGGTCTGTTGCCGGACGGCCGGACCGCGCGCTTCCCGTCGCTGGGGCGGATGACCGGCGACTGGGGCGGCGGGCTGGGCCTGATGGAGGAGGTGATGTGGTCGTCGGTCCGGGCCGAGGACGGACGGGGTCCGGCAACCGCCTTGGCGGGCGCGACGGCCGACCACTTCGGTCTGGCGTCGGCGACCGCGGTGGCCGAGGCTGTGCACCTGGGCGAGCTGTCCGGGGAACGGTTGCACGAACTGGTCCCGTTGTTGTTCCGGATCGCCGAGGCCGGGGACGCGGTGGCGGGCGAGGTGGTCGAGCGCCAGGCCGGGGAGATCTCGATGATGGCGGTGATCGCGCTGCGGCGGCTGGATCTGCTCGCGGAGGAGACCGACGTCGTGCTGGGCGGCGGGGTCCTCGCGGCCCGGCCGCCGCTGTTGATGGCGGCGGTCGAGCGGCTGATCCTGCGTTCCGCGCCGCGGGCGGTGTTGCGGGTCGCGGTCGATCCGCCGGTGGTGGGGGCGGCCCTGTTGGGCCTGGATCGGCTGCGCTCGGACGGCCGGGCGCCGGCCGACCCGGGGGGCGAGGCGGAGCGCCTGTTGCGCACGCGGTGGACGCGGACGTCGGCCTGAGCGGGGGCTGAGCCGAGGTCGGTCCCGGGTGGGCGGGGGGTGTCGGTGGTCGCGGGTGGTCGCGGGCGGTCGACCCCCGCTCGACCGGGGTAGCGCGCCCAATACCGCGCGTGTGCGCGTCGGTCGCATACGATCCCGGCGGGGCGGGACGATCCGCGACGGGGCCCACAGGATGCGGACGAGGACGACAGTGGGCGATTTCGCGTGATCGACGGCTCGATATCGGGCTTCACCCGCGACCGCGCGACGTGGCTGCTGTACCTGCACATGGCCGCGTTCGGCTACTTCCTGTACTGCTTCGGCCCCTCGGTCACGCTGCTCGGCGACGACCTGGGCGTAAGCAACGCGGTGGCGGCGCTGCACAGTACGGCGTACGCGGCGGCGGGCGTGTTGATCGCGCTGCTGGGCGATCGGCCGATGCGCCGGTTCGGGCGCGGGCGCACGTTGTGGGCGGGCTGTGTGTTGCTGAGCGCGGGTGTGCTGGCGTACTGCGCGGCGGGCACGCCGGCGGTGTCGCTGAGCGCGGCCCTGCTGTGCGGCTTCGGCGCGTTCCTGGTGGTCAACGTCGCCGGCACGGCGCTCGCCGACCATCATGGTCCGATCGCCGGGCCGAGCGCGCTGAGCGAGGCGAACGGCCTCGCGGCCGGCGTCGGGATGGCCGCGCCCCTCCTGATCGGCGTGCTGGACTCCTCCGGTGCGGGATGGCGCTGGGCCATGATCGTGGTCCCGGCCCTCTTCGGCGCCCTGGCGCTGACCTTCGCCCGCACCCCGATCCCGGACCTGCCCCGCCCGAAGCCGACGCCTCCGGCGGTCACGGGCGGATCGGGTGGACCGTCCGAGCCGGAAGAGTCACCCGAGTCGCGTGAGTCACGTGAGTCACGTGAGTCACGTGAGTCACGCGAGTCACGCGAGTCGCTGCCCACGGCCTACTGGTGGGCGTGGCTGTTGACGGTGTGCTCGGTGGCGGTCGAATTCTCCCTCTCCCTCTGGGCCTCCACACTGCTGCGCGATCGCACCGGGATGTCCGAGAGCGCGGCCGCCACCGCGATGACCGCCGTGGTGGCCGGCCTGTGCCTGGGCCGCCTGGTCGGCGGCCGGCTCGCGCTGCGGGTCGCGCTGGATCGGCTGTACGGCGGCGCCGTCGCGGTGAACCTGGTCGGCTTCGCGCTGTTTTGGTCGGCCACGGTCCCCTGGCTCGCCTACGTCGGCCTCTTCATCTCCGGCCTGGGCATGTCCGTGCAATTCCCGCTGGCCACCGCCGCCGCGATCCGCGCCGCCGCCGGCCGAACCGACCTCGCCGTCTCCCGCCTGGCCGTAGCCACCACCCTCGCCGCCGGCGGCGCCCCCTTCCTCCTCGGCCTCGCCACCGACCTCATGCCGGTCCGCGTCGCCTTCCTCCTCCTCCCGATCCTCCTGGTCACCTCGATCCCCCTACTCCACAAAACCACCCACACCCGAGCCTGAGCGACGAGCCCACAGACGACGAGCAGCGGGCCGGGAACGCACGAGGCGGCGAGCCGGCGGGCGGCCCGCACAGGTGGCGAGGCGCCCCTGCAAGACGGGCGGGCGCCCCTGGCCCCGCACCCCGCGCCACTCCCCCGCGCCCCGCGCCCCGCGCGCCTACGCGCCGACCTGCCCCGTCACACCCCGTACGCCCGCGCGCTCGCGCGACCGCGCGACCGGGACGTCTCCGGGTTCGTGTGAGGTGGGGGTGAGCGGGTAGGCGGCTTTTGCGGGGGACGATCATCGACCTCTGGACAAGGATGAAGCCATGTTCCTTTTGGGACTGCTGCTCGCCGCGTGCGCCGGAGCGTTCGCGGCTCTGCTGATCGCCTACAACACGTCGGGCGGGCCCGAGTACACGGTGAGCATCTTCGACACCGACATGGTCACGCTCAACTCGCTGGCGATCTTCTGCGCCGGCCTGGCGCTCGGCCTGATCTTCTGCCTCGGTCTGCTCATGATGGGCGGCAAGGCGCGGATGAGCCGGGCTCGCCGCAACCGCGAACGGCGCGCCCTCGACCGCGCCGCCCTCGAACGCCAATCCGCCGCCGCCCGCGAGGAAGCCGCCCAGGCCCGTGAGCGCGCCGCGCAGGCCGAAGCCCATGCCGAGCACACCGGCCACGAACCCCGGGCAGCCGACCAAACCACAGCCACCTGGTCCGCCGATCCCGCCGACCACCCCCGTAGCCGCACCGGCCCCGGCGGCTCCCACGGCCCCAACTGGAACGACAACAAGTAAACGAGCAGCAGCACCACCCGGCGAAGGCCCTCGTACCGAGCAGGTGCGAGGGCCTTCGCCGGGTGTGCTCACAACACGTACGGCCAGAGTTCGAGCCAAGGCGTCTCGAAGCGGATCACGTCGCCCACCGACAGGTCCTCGACTCCCCGGGCCACGTCGATCGTGATGATCCCGGGGCCCAGCCGCATCACGACCCCGCGCGGATCAGATCCGCCGACCCGCTCCAGCACGCCGGACACCGCCATCCCGTCGCCCACCGGCGAGAACCCGGTGGGCGCCGGCGCCCCCACCGGCACGCGCGTCCAGTCCACGACGTCGTCCGGCGCATCGACCTCGACGTCGTACCACTCCCCCGGCATCGGCAACCGGTGCGGAAAGGAGCGCCCGACGTTCCAATAACCGATCCCGTCGCCGATCTCGGACGTGAACACGACCCGCCTCGGCTCGGCATCCGCACGTCGCAGCACTCGAATCCGCATCCGCCCCCTTACCCTCCCGCCCGCACGTTCGCCGCCGCCGTCGCCGCCTCCGTCCCCACAAGGTGGGGGTACGCGGCGGAACGGCCCTGGAAGCTGAGGATCTTCGGATTCCGGATCACGCCGTCGCGGATCTCGATCGCGTTCGCGATGGTCGGGTCCGCGTCCCACGCGGCCGGGCCGTCCATCACCGTGCCGAGATAGGGGACGAGGGCCTCACTGATCTCCCAGGTCGCGGAGTCCCACAGGTAGGACGGGCTGTGGTCGACCGCGTAGTAGTGGCAGTTGTCCCCGACCGTGAACATCGGTTCCTCGAAGGTGGTCGGGCGGGCCCATTCGAAGCCCATCCCCTCGTCGCACGAGACGTCGACGAAGAACGAACCCGGCCGATACTCCGGCAGATCCCGGTCCAGTACGAACGTCAACGGCGCGTCGGTGTCCTGCCGGACGCAGTTCACCACGATGTCGTAGCCGGCGAGGTGGCTGCCCAGCGGCACCGGCCCGTCCTCGGTGAGCGCGTCCAACCGTGACGAGTCGTCCTCGCCGGGCTGGAAGTGGCCCATCACGACCGAGGGCATCGGCGAAGCGACCGCCACCGCGTCCCGCGCCGTCAACACCGTCACATCCGAAACACCCATCGCCTCCAGGGCTATCACCGCGCCACGCGCGGTCGCGCCGAAGCTGAGCACCGCCGCACGCATCCGCCGACCGTAGCTGCCGGTCGCGCCACCGAGCGCGAGCGCGTGCAACACCGAGCAGTAGCCGGCCAGTTCGTTGTTCTTGTGGAACACATGAACACTGAACGCGCCTGCCGCGGTCCAGTGATTCATCTCCTCCCACGCGATCATCGTCAGTCTGCGATCGATCCCCAACTGGGTCATCGTCGGATCCTGCACACAGTGCGGCCAACCCCACAGCACCTGGCCGTCGCGCAACGCGGCGACATCCTCGTGGGTCGGCTTGGGCAACAGCACCACGTCGCTCTCGGCGAGCAGCCGCTTACGCGGCAGCAACCCGGCCACGTGCCGAACCAGTTCACCGTCGGCGACGCCGAAGCGCTCGCCGTACCCCTCCTCCAGGAACAGGTTCTCGCGCACGTCCGGGGCGATCCGCTCGAAGTGCAGCGGGTGAACCGGTAGCCGGTGCTCGTTCTCCTTGAGTGAGGAGCCGAGAATGCCGATGGTCATGCGGGTCCTGCGAATCATGAGATTCCTTAGGTAGACCCCAAGTATCCGCCCTCGGGCCGACCCCGGCCCCGAGCCGCCCCGCGCACCCCGTCCCGCGCGGCCCGCGCACCCCGTCCCTCGCACTCGGGGCACGCCGCTCCACACCCCGCGTTCAGCCGGGCAGCGCGTTCACCGCCTCGTCCGCGGTGTCCTGCCACAGCGTGGTGATCGGGTCCGAGACCGCGATCCCGGGTGCGGGAGCGCCGATCTCGCTCGCGGTGAAGGTGCTGCCGACGTAGGCCGGATCGGCCGAGACGGTCAGGCTCGGCACGTAGCGCGCCGAGCCGCCGCGGTCGTCGGTGCGCAGGGCCGCGTACAACCGCCCGTCGGCGTCGAGCCGCCGCTCCCCGCTCGACACCGGCGGAACCGGCCGCGCGGAGCCGTCCAGACCGGCGAAGGTCACCGTCGGGAAGCGGTCGATCGTGCAGGCCGAACCGCCGACGTTGGTGACCGTGACGAGTACGACACTGCTCGCGATCGGCGGCAGGGCTTGCGCGTCGTAGGCGAGCGAGTCCTCGGCGCACGCGCGGGCGAGCGCGAGGACGCTCCCCTCGGCGCCTGCCGTCGAGGCCCCGCCGGCGACCAGGACGGACGACGCCAGGGCGATTGTGGTGACAGATGCGATGGTTCTCATACACTCTGTGTATCCACCGTGATGGTTGGCTACACACGCCGATGTACGCGTGCCTCCCACGGCCGGAGCACCGTCGCGTCGATCGGCCCCGCGTTCCCCAGGACGAGCGGCACGTCCGCCCATTCCGCCGCCAGGTCGGCCGGCACCGGAACCGCCTCGCCGGTGAAGTTGGCGAGCAGCAGGAGCGTGGTGTCGCGATACCGGCGGGTGAACGCGTACAGCCGCTCGTCGTCGGCCAGCAGCATCGTGAAGTCGCCGTGTACGACCGCCGGTTCGCTGTGCCTGAGGGCGATCAACCGGCGGTAGTGGTGGTACACCGAATCCGGATCGGCGACCGCCGCCGCCGCGTTGATCGTGCCGTGGTTGGGGTTGACCGGCAGCCACGGCGTGCCGGTGGTGAATCCGGCGTGCTCGGACGCGTCCCACTGCATCGGCGTACGCGCGTTGTCCCGTCCCCGCGCGCGCAGCCCGTCCAGGACCCGCGCCGGGTCCTCGCCCGCCCGGACGGCCTGCGCGTAGTGGCCCAGCGCCTCGATGTCGTGCACGTCCTCGATCGAGGCGAACGGCGCGTTGGTCATGCCCAGTTCCTCGCCCTGGTAGACGTAGGGCGTGCCCCGGTGCAGGTGCAGCACGGTGCCCAGCATGGTCGCCGAGCGCACCCGGTATTCGGGCCCGTCGTCGCCGAACCGCGAGACGATCCGCGGCTGGTCGTGGTTGTTCCAGTACAGGCTGTTCCAGCCGACCTCGGCGAGGCCGGTCTGCCAGCGGCCCAGCGAGGCCTTGAGGTCGGTCAACCGCAGCGGCCGCACGTCGAACTTGCTGCGGCCGAAGTCCAGTCCCACGTGCTCGAATTGGAAGACCATGTCCACCTCGCCGCGCGCCGGATCGGTGAACAGGCGGGCGTGCTCCAGCGTCACACCGGGCATCTCGCCCACGGTGAGCAGCCGTTCGGGTCGCCCGGCGAAGACCTCGCGATGCATCTCCTGGAGGTACTCGTGCACCCGGGGACCGCAGATGTAGTACGGCGAGCCGTCGCCGTAGAGGCCGTCGCCGTGCAGCGTGCCGTCCGGAAGGTCGGGATCCTTCGAGATCAGATTGATCACGTCCATCCGGAAACCGTCCACGCCGCGGTCCAACCACCACCGCATCAGCGCGTACACGGCCTGCCGGACCTGTGGGTTCTCCCAGTTGAGGTCGGGCTGCTTGGGGGAGAACAGGTGCAGGTAGTACTCCCCGCTCGCGACATCGTGTTGCCACGCCGACCCGGAGAAGAACGACCCCCAGTTGTTCGGCGCCGCCGACTCCGAGCCCGCAGACTCCGAACCCGCCGACCCCGAACCCGCCGACGCCGAACCCGCGGACCCCGAACCCGCCGATATGGACCCCACCGCCGCTGCCGCGCCCCCGTCCTTGCGCGCCGGCCGCCACCAGTACCAGTCCCGCTTGGCGCTGTTCGGCCCTTCGCGCGACTCGCGGAACCACGGGTGCTCGTCGGAGGTGTGGTTGACCACGAGGTCCATCACCAGCCGCATCCCGCGCTCGTGCACCGACGCGAGCAACCGGTCGAAGTCGGCCAGTGAGCCGAACAACGGTTCGATGTCCCGGTAGTCGCTGATGTCGTAGCCGTTGTCGTCCTGCGGCGACGGGTAGACCGGCGACAGCCACAACACGTCGACGCCCAGCTCCATCAGATAGTCGAGCCGCGCGGTGATCCCGGCCAGGTCCCCGATCCCGTCGCCGTTGGAGTCGGCGAAGCTGCGCGGATAGATCTGGTACACCACCGCGGACTTCCACCACGCGTCGTCCGAATCCCGCAAACCGTCGAGTGCCATCCCTCGTACCCGTCCCCTCCGCGTCGCCCACACCCCGGCGAAGCCCACCGAGGCCACCACGTCTGTCCTGCCCCACCGCACCCCGCCTCACCGGTCCGGCACGCGACCACCGCCCGTCCCGAGCCCGTCCCGCACTCGCCCCCGGGCCCGGCTGAACCGGACCCGGTGCGGCCGTTGCAGCGGCCTGGCGCCGGTCTGTTCGCGAAAGTGCCGGTTCGGGCTCCGCGCGCTCATCCCGGCGTGTGCGGCGATGTCGTCGAAAAGATCGGGTGCAAAGATCACCGTTCCGGGCAGATACCGGTCCTCGTACCAGGTCCGGCCGCGCGGCCGGCACCGGCGGCGGGTTCGCGAGGATCGGAACGATGGGGACGGTGCGGTGGAGCGACACGACGAGGCCGGCCCACGATCGCGGCCGTCGACGACCCGCGCACGGCGGCACGACTGGGACACCCGGCGCTGGCTGCTCGTCGGCGTCTCCGCAACGCTGGTGGTGCTGGCCCTGCTCGCGCTGCTCGGTGCCTGGGTGTTCGCGCGTTCGACCTCGGTCAACGGGCATCTGGTCGACGAGACCTCACCGGCACTGATCGCGGCGGTGCGGCTGGAGACCGCGTACGCCGACCAGGACGCCTCGGTCCGGGACTACGTCCTGACCGGGAACGCGCCGCTCCTGGAGGTGTACTCGGCGGGCCACGAGGTCGAGCGGGAACAGGTCGCCGTGCTGCGCGAGTTGTTGCGCGACGACCCGGCCGCGACGGATCGCCTGCGGCTGGTGCTGGAGCGCGCCCGGGTGTGGGAGGACCGGGTGATCCGCCCGGCCCTGACCGTCGCGCCCGGGAGCGTTCCACCGGCGGAGGTACGCGCGGCCCTCGCCGACCCGGCGCCCTACCCGGCGCTGCGCGCGGCCACGCGCGACCAGCGGGAGCGCCTCCAACGGCAGCGCGACGTGGCCCGGGCCGACCTCCAGGACGTGCGCGACCTGCGTACGTGGGTGTTCAGCGCGATCGCGCTGGTGATCGTGGCGGGCGCGATCATGGTGTTCGCGGGGCTGCGTCGCGGTGTCACGCTCCCGGTGGGCCGACTGGTGGCGGACGCGGACGCGGTGGCCCGGGGCGAGTTCGGGCACGAGATCGCCCCCACCGGACCGGCCGATCTGCGTACGTTGGCCCACGCGATGGAGGCGATGCGCCGCCGGCTCGCCGACGAACTGGCCTTCTCCGACGACGCCCGCCGTCGCCTGGACGAGCAGGCCACCGAGTTGCGCCGTTCGAACTCCGACCTGGAACAGTTCGCCTACGTCGCCTCGCACGACCTCCGGGAGCCGCTGCGCAAGGTGGCGAGTTTCTGCCGGCTCCTGGAGAAGCGGTACCAGGGCCGACTGGACGAGCGCGCCGACCGGTACATCGCCTTCGCGGTGGACGGCGCGGTCCGGATGCAGACCCTGATCGACGACCTGCTCGCCTTCTCCCGGATCGGCCGCAGGCCGGCGAACGAAGCCTCGGTGGACCTGAACGCGGTGTTCGAGACGGTGGTCGGCGACCTCGACATCGCGATCCGCGAGGCGGACGCCGAGGTCGCCCACGACCCGCTGCCCACCGTGCGCGGCGATCGCACCCAACTGTCCCTGGTGCTCCAGAACCTGATCGCCAACGCGGTGAAGTTCCGCGAGCCGGACCGGCCGGCGCATGTCGCGGTGCGCGCGGAGCCGGTGGACGGGATGTGGCGGATCTCGGTGACCGACGACGGCATCGGCATCGATCCGGCCCAGGCCGACCGGATCTTCGTGATCTTCCAGCGCCTGCACACCCGCGAGGCGTATCCGGGCAACGGCATGGGCCTGGCCTTGTGCAAGCGCATCGTCGAGTTCCACAGCGGCACGATCGCGCTGGACCCCGACCACACCACCGGAACCCGGATCACCTTCACCCTCCCCATGACGGAACCACCCGAGGTGACACCGCCCGCCGCGATGCCGCCCACACAATCGCCGACCGAGGAGACTCCGATCGAGGAGACTCCGGCCGAGAAGAAGCCGGACGGGCGGAGTCCGAACGGGCGGAATCCGGACGGGAAGGCGCGGACCGAATAAGCGCCGCCCGGCAAGTCACCGATGGCTCGCCCGCTACCACCCCGAGCCCGAGCCCGCCACCACCCGATCCGGCGTGAT
Source organism: Embleya sp. NPDC001921 (assembly GCF_053594475.1). Taxonomy (NCBI): domain Bacteria; kingdom Bacillati; phylum Actinomycetota; class Actinomycetes; order Kitasatosporales; family Streptomycetaceae; genus Embleya; species Embleya sp. NPDC001921. Next base: position 182,039 of record NZ_JBSFEO010000016.1, on the reverse strand, counting down.
CGGCAGCGTGCGCACCCGCACGCCGGTCGCGTGGAACACCGCGTTCGCGATCGCCGCCGCCGCGCCGATCACGCCGATCTCGCCGGCGCCGCGCGCGCCGAGGTCGCTGAGGTGCGGGTCCGGGGCGCCGACGAAGAGCACGTCCAGCATGCCGACGTCGGCGTTGACCGGCAGGTGGTAGCCGGCCAGGTGCGGCTCGACCACGTGCCCCCGGCGCGGGTCGATCGTGGTCGCCTCCATCAGGGCCTGGGCCAGCCCGAAGGTCATCCCGCCCAGCAGTTGGCTGCGCGCGGTACGCGGATTGATCACCCGGCCGATGTCGAACGCGCCGACCATCCGCCGGACCCGGACCGTACCGGTCAGCGAGTCCACCGCGACCTCGGCGAACTGCGCGCCGAACGACTGCACCGCGTACGGCGAGTTCGCGTCGGGATGGTGGTGGCCGACCGCCGACAACGACGGCAACCCGATCCGCGCCAGTTCGCTCGCGAACGTCTCGGCGCCGAACCCGATCGCGCCGATCTCCCGCCGGTACAGCGGCGATTCCGGATCGTCGACGGCCGCGGCGAGCAGATCGTCGCGGACCGCCTCGCACGCGCGCCGGATCGCCGGGCCCACGTAGGCGACGGTCTGCGACCCGATCGACGGCGGCGCCTCCGGCAGATCGGTATCGCCGAGGCGGACGATGATCCGGTCCGGCGCGAGGCCGAACACCTCCGCGGCGATCTGCCCGAACACCGTGTACGTCCCGGTACCGATGTCGTGCGACGCGACACCGATCACCGCCGTGCCGTCGACCCGCAGTTCGGCGTAGGCGGCGGCCGATCCCGGGTCCATCTCGTGGGCCGCGGTCGCCATCCCGGTGCCGATCAGCACGTCGCCCTCGCGGCGGGTGCCCGGTGTGCGGTCGTCCGGTTCCCAACCGAACCGCTCGGCGCCCGCGCGGTAGCACTCCCGAAGGTGCTTGCCCGACCACGGCCGACCCGACGACGGGTCGGTGTCGGCGTGATTGCGCAGCCGCAACTCGATGGGATCCATTCCCAGTTCGTGCGCCAGCTCGTCGAGCGCGGATTCCAGCGCGAAGGATCCGGGGGCCCGTCCGGGACCACGTTGGAAGGTCGGCGCCTGCATGTCCAGCCGGACGATCCGCTGCCGGATGGCGACGTTCGGGCACGCGTACAGGGTCGAGGTGATCCCGCCGGTCGACTCGACCACGTTCTCGCCGGGCGAGGTGGCGGTGGTGCCGTCGTGGGCGATCGCGGTGAGTCGACCGTCCCGGTGCGCGCCCAGCACGATCCGCTGCCGGGTCGCCGGCCGGGTGCCGCACGAGGTGAACATCTGCGGGCGGGTCAGTACGAGCCGGACCGGCCGGCCCACCCGGCGCGCCGCCGCCGCGGCCAGCAGCACGTGCGGCCAGACCGTGCCCTTGCTGCCGAAGCCGCCGCCGACGAAGCCGGACAACACCCGGACCTTGTCGACCGGCAGCCCGAACGCGGCGGCCAGCGCGACCCGCACCCCGCCCACATACTGCGTCGAGTCGTACACGGTGAGCCGATCGCCCGACCAGCGCGCGGTGGTCGCGCACGGCTCCATCGGGTTCATGTGCTGCGGCGGCGTCTCGTAGTACGCCTCCACCCTCACATCGGCCACCGCGAGACCGGTCGCCAGATCGCCCCGGACGATGTCCTCGCGCCCCGGCGGGGTCTGCGCGATGGCGTCCTCGATCCGCACCAGCGGCGATTCGTGGCGGTACCGCGTGCGGATCGACTCGGCGCCGGCCACCGCCTGTTCGAGGGTCTCCGCCACCACCATCGCGATGTGCTGCCCGTGGTGGTGGATCACCGGGTCGGACAGCGGGATACGGCCGTCGCCCATCGGGCCGTTGTCGGCCGAGTAGAACGACGCGACCCGGCCGATGCCCAGCGAGCCGTCGGAGCTGTACACGGCGAGGACGCCGGGCGCGGTCTCGGCGGCGGCGATGTCGGTTCCGGTGATCCGGCCCTTGGCGATCGTGCTCTGGACCAGCACCGCGTGCGCGAGGCCGGGCAGTGCCACGTCACCGGTGTAGATCGCGGTGCCGGTGACCTTGACCGGACCGTCCACGCGCGGCTCGGCGGCGCCGATCCAGGGCGTTTCCGGGCTCATGCGGGGTCCCCTTCCGGGGTGCTCGGGGCTTCCGGAAGGCTCGGGGCGGCCAGGGTGCTCAGGGCGCGGGCGACGACCCGGCGGATCAGTTCGACCTTGTACGCGTTGTCCCGGCGCGGCACGGCCCCCTCCGCGGCGGCGTCACCCGCGTGGGCGAACGCGGCGCTGCTCGGCGGTGCGCCGATCAGCGCCGCCTCGGCCGAACGTGCCCGCCACGGTGTGGTCGCCACGCCGCCGAGCGCGATCCGGGCGTCCCGGACGATCCCCTCGCGTACCTCCAGTGCGACCGCCGCCGAACACATCGCGAACGCGAACGAGGCCCGCTCGCGCACCTTGAGGTAGTGCGAGTGGGCGCCGAGTGCGGTCGTCGGCACCTCGACGCCGGTGATCAACTCGCCGTGGGTCAGCGTGGTCTCCCGGTGCGGGGTGTCCCCCGGCGGCAGGTGGAACGCCTCGATCGGCTCGACGCGCGGGCCGTTCGGCCCGTCGATCGACACCCGGGCCTCCAGCGCCAGCAGCGCGACCGCGAGGTCGGAGGGGTGCGTGGCGATGCAGTGCTCGCTGGTGCCCAGGACCGCGTGGCCCCGGTGGTCGCCGTCCAACGCGGCGCATCCGGACCCGGGCTCGCGCCTGTTGCACGGCATCGCCGGGTCGCGGAAGTATCCGCAGCGGGTGCGCTGGAGCAGGTTGCCGCCGAGCGTGGCCAGGTTGCGCAGTTGCGGGGAGGCGCCGGCCAGCAGGGCCTGGGACAACACCGGCAGCCGCTCGCGCACCACCGGGTGGGCTGCGAGGTCGCTGTTCGAGACCAGGGCGCCGATCCGGATCGTGTCGCCGGCCGGGTCCGCCGTCAGATCGGTGAGCGGCAGCCGGCCGATGTCGACGAGGCGGGCGGGCGTGGCCACACCGCACTTCATCAGGTCGACGAGGTTGGTGCCGCCGGCGATGTACATCGCGTCCGGGCCGAGTTCGGTCCAGGCCCGCGCGGGCTCGGCCGGACGGGTGTAGGTGAAGGGGCGCATCGTGCTCTACCGCCCGGCCGAGGCGGCGATCGCCGCGACGATGTTGGGGTACGCGGCGCAACGGCACAGGTTGCCGCTCATCCATTCGCGGACCTGGTCGTCGTCGGCGGCGTGGCCCTCGGCGAGGAGGCCCACCGCCGACATGATCTGGCCTGGTGTGCAGAAGCCGCACTGGAACGCGTCGTGGTCGACGAACGCCTGTTGCACCGGGTGCAACTCCCCTTCGGGGTCTCCGTCCAGGCCCTCGATCGTGGTCACCTCGCGGCCGTCGTGCATGAGGGCGAAGGTCAGGCACGAGGTGATGCGGCGGCCGTCGAGGAGCACGGTGCAGGCACCGCATTGGCCCAGATCGCAGCCCTTCTTGGGGCCGGTCAGCCCCAGCCCTTCGCGCAGCGCGTCCAAGAGGGTGACGCGGGGGTCGACGCGGAGCCGTCGGGCTTCGCCGTTGACGTGGAGCTCGACTTCGTCTGCGGGGGGCTCGAGTGGCATGGTCCCTCCGGGGGGCTCTCGGGCCGTGTTCGCCCGGCCCGGGATCTGGGCTGGTACCCCCCTTGGTGCGTGATACACGGGTCGGTTGGGGTGGCCTCATTCGCCGGCCGGGCTGGGTTGGCCTCAAGCGCCGGCCCGGCTGAGGTTGGCCTCAAGCGCCGGCTCGGCTGGAGTTACCCGGCCTTCGGCCGAGGTGGCCTCAGGTGCCGGCCCGGCTACTTGGCCTCAAACGCCGGCCGGGCTGAGTGTGGTGCGGCGGGTTCGCTTGGGACGCTGGGGTTGGTCGGGTGCCGGCATCGGTGGGGATGCCGGTGTCGGTGAGGACGCTCTTGTCAGTGGGCATGCCGGTGTCAGTGGGGACGCCGGCGTTGGTGGGGACGACCGCGTCTGTGAGGGCGTCGGCGTTGGTGGGGGTGTGGGGTGCTGCTGGGAGGGTGGGGATCGCGGCGAGGAGGGATTGGGTGTAGGGGTGGGTCGGGTGGCCGAGGACCTTTGGGGTGGGGCCGGATTCGAGGGGTCGGCCTGATTTGAGGACCAGGACGTGGTCGCACAGGTGTTGAACAACGCCGAGGTCGTGGGAGACCAGGATCAGGGACAGGCCGAGTCGGGTGGTGAGGTCGCGGAGCAGGTCCAGGATCTGGGCGCGGACCGAGACGTCGAGTGCGCTGACCGGCTCGTCGGCGACCAGGACGCGGGGGTGCGGTGCGAGCGCGCGGGCGATCGCGATGCGTTGGCGCTGGCCGCCGGAGAACTCGTGCGGATGGCGGGTGCGCATGGCCGGATCCAACCCGACGGACGTCAGGACCTCGTCCACCCGCGCGTCGTGGTCGCCCTCGACGCCCAGACATTCCAGCGGCTCGGCCACGATGTCGCGCACGCGGGAGCGCGGGTCCAGCGAGCTCATCGGGTCCTGGAGGACGATCTGTACCTCGCGCCGGAACCAGGTCAGCGAGCGTGCCGGTCCCGGCCGTACCTCGCGGCCGCGATAGTGGATCGTCCCCCCGTCCGCGCGGTCGAGCCCGAGCAGCAGCCGGATCAGGGTGGACTTGCCCGCGCCGGATTCGCCGACCACGCCCAGCGAGCCGCCCTCGGCCAGTTCCAGGTCGACGCCGCGCAGCGCGTACCGCTGCCCGGCCGGGCCCCACAACGATCGGCGCGGCAGGCGGTACGTCCGGGTCAGTCCCTCGGCGCGCAGCAGTACGGCGGGCGCGGTCGCGGTCACAGTGGTGCCTCCACGGGCTCGGTCGCGGTACGGACGCCCGCTTCGGGGTCCGCCGGGTCGGGGTCCGCCGGATCGAACGCGCCGGCGTCGAACGCGGTCGCCCGCGCGGCGGCCAGCAGCGTGCGGGTGTAGGGCGCGTCGGGGTCGTGCAGGATCCGCTCCAGCGGACCGTGTTCGATCACCCGACCGGTCCGCAGCACCGCGATCCGGTCGCTGATCCGGGATACCACCGCGAGGTCGTGCGTGATGAACAACAGCGCGGTGCCCTGCTCGCGGGCCAACGCGTCGAGCAGCGCGAGGATCTCCCGCTGCACGGTGACGTCCAGCGCGGTGGTCGGCTCGTCCGCGATCAGCAGCGCGGGTCGGCACGCGAGCGCGATCGCGATGCCCACCCGTTGGCGTTGACCGCCGGAGAGTTGGTGCGGCCAGGCCCGCACCAACTCGGCCGGATCCGGCAGGCCCACCCGCTCGGCCAGTTCGATCGCCGCGAGGTCGGCTCGACGGCGGCTCATGCCCCGGTGCAGGCGCAGCGGTTCGGCGATCTGTCGGCCGATCCGCATGGTCGGGTCGAGCGCGGTGAGCGGCTCCTGGAAGACCATCGCGACCCGATTCCCACGGATGCGGGCGAGTTCGCGCTCGCGCCTGCCGAGCAGTTCCACGCCGTCGAGGCGGATGCTGCCGGTGACTTCGGCGCCTTCGGGCAGCAGGCCCAGCACGGCCAGCGCGGTGAGCGACTTGCCGGAGCCGGATTCGCCGATCAGGCCCAGTCGTTCGCCGGGCGCCAGGGTCAGGTCGACGCCGTCCACCACGGTGCGTCCGCCGATCCGGACGGTGAGGTCGAAGACCTGGAGCAGCGCGCCTTCGGTGGGCGGGGGCGGTCCCGGTGACCGCACTTCGGCCCTGGTGCGGGCGTCGGTCACGATCTCCGGAGCCCGGTGTCGCAGTCGCGGATCGCTCGCGTCGCGGAGTGCGTCGCCGAGCAGGTTGAAGCCCAGGACGGACAGTGCGACGGCCAGCCCCGGCCAGATCACGAGCAGCGGTCGGGCGGAGATGTAGGGCTGCTGGTCGTGCAGGATCCGGCCCCAGGACACGGCGGGCGCGGGGCTGCCGTAGCCGAGATAGGACAGCGCGGCCTCGGTCAGCGACGCCACGGCCATCACCAGGGAGAGCTGGACCAGCAGGGTGGGGGCGATGTTCGGCAGGATGTGCCGGCGGACGGTGCGCCACGTGCTCGATCCGCTCGCGGTGGCCGCGAGCACGTAGTCGGTGCCGTGCACCCGCTCGATCTCGGCGCGCGCGATCCGGGCCAGGTGCACCCCGAACGCGACGCCGATCGCACCGGACGCGGTCCACACCGAACCGCCGAACACCGCGGCCAGGATCATCGCGGTGAGCAGTGCCGGGAACGCGATGGCGACGTCGATCAGTTGCACCACGCCGGCCGCGAACCGCCGTGGTCCGAGCGCCGCGGCCAAGGCGAGCGGCAGGCCGAGCGCGGCGGCGATGCCCGCCGACGCGAGCGCGGTCAGCAGGGTCTCCCGGGAGCCGACCAGGATCAGGCTGAACTGGTCGCGCCCGAGCATGTCGGTGCCGAGCACGTGGCCGTCCCGAAACGGCAGCAGCCAGGGCGCGTTCGGGTCGACGGCGGTGGGGTCGTACGGGGTCCAGACCAGCGACAACAACATCGAGGCGACCAGGATCGCGACCAGTGTGCCGCCGATCACGCCGTTGCGGTCGCGAAGCAGCGCGCGCAGGACGGTACGGCCGGCCGCCGCCTTCCCGACAGTGGCCGCCGTCCCGGCAGCGGCCGCGTCCTGGTCGGCTCCGGTCGAAATGGGCACGGGCGCGTTCGAGTTCCTCACGCGGACACCTCCCGGGTGCGAACGTCCGCCAGGCGCGGGTCGATCAGTCGTTGCGCGACGTCCACCAGGAAGCCCACGAACAGCACGATCGCGACCAGCAGCATCACCTCGCCCTGCACCTTGACCAGATCGCGGTTGCCCACGTCGGCGACCAGCATCGAGCCGACACCGGGCAGGGTGAAGACCTTCTCCACCACGATGGCGCCCACCAGGAGCGCGGCGACCTGCACGCCGAGCATGGACAACACCGGGCCGGCCGCGTTGCGCACGCCGTGCCGCAGCAGTGCGCCGGTCCGGGTGCGGCCCGCCGCGCGCGCGGTGCGCAGGTAGTCGCGGTGCAGCACGTCGAGGGTGGCCGAGCGCACGAAGCGCAGCAGTACCGCGCCCTCGGACAGGGCCAGGGTCAGGGTGGGCAACACCAGGCTGCGACTCGCCTCACCCGGGTCCGCCCAGCCGTCGACCGGGAAGCCCTGCGCGGGCAACAGCGGGGTCTGCACGGCGAACAGCAGGATCAGCACCAGGCCCACCCACAACGTCGGCAGCGCGATCCCCAGTTGGCTCGCCACGCTGATCACGGTGCCGTCGCGGCGTTCGCGGCGCACCGCCGCGAGCATCCCCAGCGGCACCGCGAAGGCCAGTGCGAGCACCAGCGCGCCGAGCACCAGCGGACCGGTCACCCGCAGTTTCTCGCCCAGTTCGGCGGTCACCGACGAACCGTTGAGCTGCGAGCGACCCAGGTCGCCGGTCGGCACGTCGATCAGCCACGTCCAGTACTGGACGAGCAACGGCCGGTCCAGGCCCAGGTCGTGCCGAATCGCCCGCAGTTGCGCGGAGTCCGCGGTGATGCCGCCGACCGAGGTGGCGGCATCACCGGGCAGCAGCCGAAGCAGCGCGAAGGTCAGGACGCTCGCGCCGAGCAGGGACAACACGAGCAGCCCCAGCCGGCGCACGACGAACACCGTCATGCCGGGCTCCGCGGGGGTTTCCGGCGCGCGCGACCCTCGCCGGGCGGTCGGATCCCACCGGCCCGCTCCGGCCGTCGGAACGGCCCTCGGCGCGAGCTCACTTGGTGATCCCGATGGTGGCGAGGTTGAGGCGGCTGCTGGTGTGGTGCTGCGGTGCGCCGCTGACGCCCTTGCGCACGACGGTCAGCGTCTGCGCCTGGAACAGCCAGTCGGCGGCGGCGTCCTCGGTGACCTGGCGGCCGATCCGGGTGAGCAGGTCCGTTCGGGTGCGCTCGTCCGGCGCGGCCACCGCCTGCGCGTACCACTCGCGCACCTGCGCGTTGTCGTAGCCGAAGTAGTAGCCGGGCGTGGCGAAGTTGGCGATGTCGTGCGGCTCGGCGTGGTTGACCAGGCTCAGGTCGTAGTCCCTCGCGGTGTACACCTCGCTCAGCCAGGCAGTGAACTCCTGTTGCTTGACCGTGAGTTCAATGCCCGCCTCCTTGAGGTTGGCGACCAGCACGTCACCGATCGCGGCGGGGTAGATGTTGGGGATCTTCAGGGTCAGCTTGAGGTTGTCCGCGCCTGCCTCGGACAGCGCCTTGCGCGCCGCCGCGGCGTCGTGCGGGTCGATCGCGCTCAGGTCCTGGAAGCCCGGGTCGGAGGTGGGAATCGGTCCGCCGAGCCGAACACCGGCCCCGCCGAGCGTCTTGATCAGCGCGTCCTTGTCGATCGCGCGCCGGATCGCGTGCCGCACGGCCGGGTTGTTCAGCGGCGCCTTGGCGTTGTTGATCGCCAGCGTGTACTTGTCCGTGGTGGTGCCGCGCAGCACGGTGAATCTGTCGTTGCCGGTGAACGGCTGGAGCAGGGTGGCCTCGGCCGCCGTCTCGATGTCGGTCTGGCCGGTGGCCTGCGCGTTGTTGGCCGCGTTGCGGTCCGGGATGTAACTGAGCACGACCTTGGCCACCTTGGCCTTGGCGCCCTTGTACGCGTCGTTGCGCACCAGGGTGATCGCCGAGCCGCGCTGCCAGGCGTCCAGCTTGAACGGGCCGGTGCCGTTCTCGGCGGCGTCCAGCTTGGCGAAGTCGGTGCCCTTCTTGTAGACGACGCCGACTCGCTGGGTGAGTGCCCAGGTCAGGTTGCTGTCGCGCTGCTTGAGCGTGATCACCACGGTGGCCGGGTCGGGCGCGGCCACGTTCGCGATGGTGGCCAGGGTTTTGGCGTTCGGCTGCTTGGAGCCGGGCGCGATCACCTGTTGCAGCGACCAGGCGGCGTCCTCGGCGGTGACGGGCGAGCCGTCGTGGAAGGTCGCGCCGGGGGTGAGGTGGAACGTGTAGGTGAGGCCGTCGGCGGAGGTCTCGAAGCCGGTCGCGAGCGCGGGCACGATCTTGTTGTCGGCGTTGGTGTCGACGCTGAGCAGGCCCTGGTAGACGTTGTCGAGCAGAACCTGCTCGACCGCGACACCGGCGGTGGTGGTCAGGTTGAGGCTGGTCGGCTCCAGTACCAGGCGCACCTTGGCCGTCGCGTTCGGGTCGAGCGCGCTGTCGGCGGGCGCCGGGGCCTGGGTGTTGGCGCCGGTGGCGCCGGGGGTGGGGGTGCCGCCGGAGCCGCACGCGGCGAGGACCGGTCCGGCCAGGGCGAGGACGGCGGCTATGCGGAGCGCGGAGCGGCGCATGGTGGATCGATCTCCTTGCTGGAAAAGGGTATTGCCGGAATGGCCGAGCGGCTCTTGGTGCTCCGTCGGACCCGCGCGGGCTCGACGGGGCGCGCGGGAGTGGGACGGGTATCGGAGAACCCGCCCGGGCTCGATGGCGCCCGAAGGGGCGGGTGTTTCAGCCGCGCGCGGCGGCCAGGACGAACTCCGCGATCTCGTCGTGGACTTGGGCGCGGTCGTTCTCGGCGAGCACGTTGTGCAGGTCGCCCGGGAAGATCCGGGCCCGGGCGTTCGGCAGCGTCTTCGCGGCGGCCGACACGGCGCTCGCGGGCGCGAGGTCGTCGGCTTCGCCGTGGACGAAGAGCACCGGCCGGGTGATCGCGCCGGAGGCGATCAACTCGGCGATCCGCTCGCCGCCCGCCTCCAGCGCGTCCAGGGTCTCCGGGCGCAGGCCGCCGGACCACACCAGCGGATCGTTGCGCAGCCGTTCGGCGTACTCGGCGTTCCCGCACAACTCGCCCGGGTCCTTGCGCAGCGACATCGGATCGATGCCGTGCTCGGCCAACACCTTGCGCAGGCCGCTCTCCCCCGGCGACAGGCCCGTTCCCGCACCCGCCAGGACCAGGGCGCGGGCGGGTGCGGCGGCGGTACGCGTGCCCGCGAGGAGCAGGGTGACCGCCGAGCCGAGCGAGTGGCCGGCCAGGATCAGCGGCACACCGGGCCGGCCGGCCGCGATGCGTTCGAGGATCAGTTCGGCGTCGTCGGCGAGCGCGTCCAGGCTTTCCACCAGGACGCGGGGGCCGTCGCTGAGGCCGTGGCCGATCTGGTCCGGGGCCCACACCTCGATCCCGTCGGCGTTGAGCCGGTGTGCCAACGGCTCGTGCAGTGCCGCGTGTTCGCCCAGGCCGTGCAGGAACAGCAGGACCGCGACGGGTTCGTCGGCGACGGGCCACACGCGCAGGTGGAACTCGCCGCGCGCGCCTCGGATCCGGCTCTCGTGTACGGCCTGCCGTGTCGTCATCGGCCGACCTCGCCGACCACGAGTTCACCGGCGCCGGCCGCCGCGGCCAGGCCCCGGCGCAGGTCGGCGAGCAGGTCGTCGACACCTTCCAGGCCGATGGACAGCCGGACCAGCCCGGGAGTCACCCCGGCCTGGGCCTGCTGCCCCGGATCGAGTTGGGCGTGCGTGGTGGACGCGGGGTGGATGGCCAGGCTGCGCGCGTCGCCGATGTTGGCGAGGTGACTGAACAACCGGAGCTCCTCGACGAATCGCCGACCCGCGACCGGTCCGCCGGCCAGGTCCACCGACAGTACGGCGCCCGCGCCGCGCGGCAGGTAGCGCTTCGCCGCGGTGTGCCACGGGCTGGTGGGCACGCTCGGGTGGTCCACGCGCAGCACCTCGGGCCGCGCGTCGAGCCAGGCCGCGATGCGTTCGGCGTTGGCGGTGTGCCGTTCGATACGCAGGGACAACGTCTCGATGCCTTGGAGCAGCAGGAAGCTGTTCAGTGGCGACACCGCCGGGCCCAGGTCGCGCAGCAGCCGCACCCGCAGGCGCAGCGCGTACGCGATCCGGTCGGCGCCGAACCGCTCCCAGAAGGACAGGCCGTGATAGGTCGGGTCGGGTGCGACCAGCCCGGGGTAGCGGTCCGGGTGGGCGCCGAAGTCGAAGGTGCCGCCGTCGACCACGATCCCGCCGATCGCGGTGCCGTGGCCGCCGAGGAACTTGGTGGTGGAGTGCACCACGATGTCCGCGCCGTGCTCGAACGGCCGGAGCAGGTACGGCGTGGGCACCGTGTTGTCCACCACGAACGGCACGCCGGCCTCGTGCGCGATCTCGGCGACGGCGGCCAGGTCGAGCACGTTGCCGCGCGGATTGCCGACGCTCTCGCCGAACAACGCCTTGGTCCGCGGCCGGATCGCCGCGCGCCACGCGTCGAGGTCGTCCGGGTCGTCCACGAAGGTGACCTCGATGCCGAGGTCGGCGAAGGTGTGTTCGAGCAGCGTGCGGGTGCCGCCGTACAGCGAGGCCGCCGCGACCAGGTGGTCGCCGGCCCGGGCCAGGTTGAGCAGTGCGAGCGTGGTGGCGGCCTGGCCGCTGCCCACGGCCACCGCCGCGGTACCGCCTTCCAGGGCGGCGATCCGCTCCTCCACCACGACGGTGGTGGGGTTGGACAACCGGGTGTAGGCGTGCGTCTCCAGGTCGGTGAGCGCGAACGCGTCGGCCGCGTGCGCCGCGTCCCGGAACACGTAGCTGCTGGTCTGGTAGATCGGCACGGCCCGGGCGCCGGTGCTCGGATCGGGTCGGGCGCCGGCGTGGACCTGAAGGGTCTCGAAGGCCGGTGCGGCGGGCGGTACTTCACTCTCCCGCTCGGCGACGGCCGGCGCGTCGGGCTCGCTGGGCGACCCGGATGACCCGGGTGACTCGGATGACCCGGGCGGCTCGGTCGACCCGGGCGGCTCGGTCGACCCGGCGGCGGATATCGCACCCGACGACCCGGCGCCGCCGTCGCCGACCCCGCCGTCCGCCCGTTCGGCCGGGACCAGGTCCGACCACCACCGCTCGACCACGCGCGGGTGCGAGCGCAGCCAGCCGATCAGCGCGTTCTCGCCGTAGGCGGGCTTGAGCGGATTGCTCGGGTCCTCGGTGACGCCGTCGGCCACCTCGGCCAACTCGGCGGGCAGGGTCAGCGGTTCGACCACCGCGTCCAGGCGCGGGCCGAGGAAGAACGGCAGCGAGTAGCGGTCGACGCCGGCCTGCGGGGCGATCACCCGGTGCTTCGTGGCGCGCAGGTAGCCGCGCGTGGCGATCTCCAGCATCTCGCCGATGTTGAACACGAACGCGTCCGGCAGCGGCGTGGCGTCGATCCAGGAGCCGTCCCGGGCCTGCACCTGGAGGCCGCCGACGTCGTCCTGTTGCAACAGCGCGAGGTAGCCGTAGTCCTTGTGCGCGCCCACTCCCTGGTCGACGTCGGCGCTCGGTCGGCCCGGGTAGTGCACGACCTTGACGTGTACCGCGGCCTCCTCGTCGAACCACTCGTCGAAGTAACCGGTGTCCTGCCCCAGCGCGGCGGCCAGCGCGCGCAGCACCTCGCGGCTGACCCGCAGCGCCTCCTCCTGCCACGCGAGCACCGTCTCGCGCAGTTCGGGAAGCGCGGCCGGCCACTGGTTGGGGCCGATCAGGCGCAGATAGGCGGGGTCCTTTGGGCCGAGCGTGAGCGCGGCGCGTTCCGGGCCGATGTCGAGTTGCTCGCGCCAGTCGGGTCCGCCCTGGGTGTACTCGGTGCCGGTGCGCGTATAGCCCCGGAACTGCGGCGAGTTGACGTTCTCGACCGCGAGCCGGTCCGCCTCGGGCAGCGCGAAGAAGCGCTTGGAGACGTCCAGGGCGCGGGTGCGCAGGTCCGGGTCGACGCCGTGGCCGACCACGTAGAAGAAGCCGATCTCGCGTGCGGCGTAACGCAGTTCGGCCAGGAAGCCGGCCGTGTCCGCGGCGGGGTCGCGGAATCGGGAGATGTCGATCACGGGGAGGGTGGGCGGTGCGGTGGTTGCCATGACTGGGTCCTCGGTACAGCCTCGGTCCGCCCGCGCCGGGCGGCGGCCCAAAGGGGCCGAGCGGGCGGGTCGAACGTGCGGCGAATGGGGCTGGATCGTGTACGCGGACGTCGCGAGACGAACGGCGGCGACGCGGGAGAGCCGGGCCCGGGCGCGGCGGACCGACGAGGGTCACGCGGGGCGGGGCACGCTCTGCTCATTCGGCGGCGGAAGGCCGCACGAACGCAGGGTTCAGCGACAGATCTGGTCGAAGTGGTCGGCTCGTCGACCCACCCAGAAGGGGTCGAGCGGCGTGGAAGCGACCTGACGCGAAGTCATGGCGGTGATGAAAGCACGAGGAAGGCGTGTTGGTCCAGCCGGCTTTCCCCGAGACCGGGTGTGCGGGGGCGAGTCGAGTCCGCCTGCCGGGCCCGTGTCCTACGCCCGCCGGCCGCTGTCCCGCAGGCCCGCCGGGTTACCCCGTGGCGCGAAGGCGATCGGGCCGCCTAGACTCACGGCCATGTCCAGCCCCATGCTCGTCAGTCGCCGCCACGTGGATCTCGTGCGCGTGACCAGCATGGCCTGTCGAATGTCCCACTGAACCCCGGTGACCGTTTCGGTCCCGGTGGTTCGCGCGGTGTGTGAGTCCGGGCGCTGACCCGCCGACTCCCCGCGTCCCGCTCCGCCCTCCCCGCTCTGCTCCCGCTCGGGCCCGTGTCGGCCCGGTCCTCGGTCGCGAACACCACGTGTCGGGGCCGGTTCGCCGCGCCCGCGGTCGGTTCCGCGTAACCGGCGGCGGGATCCGCGCATGCCCTTCGCCGGTCCGCCCCGGCCGGCCCCGGCTCTTCCCGACAGCCCGGCCTCACTGTCGGCCTCCCTTGTCTACATCCGGGGCCTCACCGTCGACTCTTCTACCGACAGCCCGACCTCACCGTCGACTCCCCTACCGACAGCCCGACCTCACCGTCGACTCCCCTACCGACAGCCCGACCTCACCGTCGACTCCCTTACCCCGCAAGGAGTTTCCCGATGACCATCGAAGCAACCGACGCCCCGAGCACGATCGACGTGCCGTCCACGATCGACGCGCCGCCCACGGTCGAAGCCGCGCCCGCCGACGACGTCGCGTCGTGGTCCTTCGAGACCCGGCAGGTGCACGCCGGCGCCTCGCCCGATCCGACCACCGGGGCCCGCGCGGTGCCGATCTACCAGACCACGTCGTTCGTCTTCAAGGACACCGAGCACGCCGCCGGGCTGTTCGACCTGTCCCAGGAAGGCCACATCTACACCCGGATCCACAACCCCACGACCGACGCGCTGGAGCAGCGCGTGGCCGCCCTCGAAGGCGGTGTCGCGGCGGTGGCGACCGCGTCCGGGCAGGCGGCGACCACGCTGGCGGTGCTCAACCTCGCGGAGGCCGGCGACCACATCGTGTCGAGTTCGTCGCTGTACGGCGGCACCTACAACCTCTTCCACTGGACGCTGCCCAAGCTCGGCATCGAGGTCACCTTCGTCGACGACCCGGACGACCTGGACGCGTGGCGCGCGGCGATCCGGCCGCGGACCAAGCTGCTGTTCGCCGAGACGCTGGGCAACCCGCGCGGCAACGTGCTCGACCTGGCCGCGGTCGCCGACCTCGCGCACACCGCCGGCGTACCGCTGGTGGTGGACAACACGGTGCCCACGCCCTATCTGCTCCGGCCGCTCGAACACGGCGCGGACATCGTGGTGCACTCGGCGACCAAGTTCCTCGGCGGCCACGGCACCGCGATCGGCGGGATCGTGGTCGACGGCGGCACCTTCGACTTCGGCGCCTACCCGGACCGCTTCCCCGGCTTCAGCGAGCCGGACGCCAGTTACAACGGGCTGCGCTACTGGCCGGACCTGGGCCCGGGCGCGTACGCGGCCAAGCTGCGCGTGCAGTTGCTGCGCGACGTGGGCGCCTCGATCGCGCCGCTGACCAGTTTCCTGCTGCTCCAGGGGTTGGAGACGTTGTCGTTGCGGATCGAGCGGCACGTGGCGAACGCGAGCGCGCTGGCCGCGTGGCTGCAGGCCCGGGAGGAGGTGGAGACCGTGCACTACGCGGGTCTGCCGAGCAGCCGGTGGTACGACGCGGGCAAGCGCTACCTGCCGCGCGGCGCCGGCGCGATCGTCGCGTTCGAGCTCGCGGGCGGGATCGAGGCGGGCCGCCGGTTCGTGGACGGGCTGTCCCTGTTCAGCCACCTGGCCAACATCGGCGACGTGCGCAGCCTGGTGATCCACCCGGCGAGCACCACCCACGCGCAGCTCACCGAGGCGGAGCGGCTGGCCACCGGCGTCACCCCAGGGCTGGTCCGGCTCTCGGTCGGCATCGAGGGCCTGGCCGACCTGCGCGCCGACCTGGTGGCCGGTTTCCGCGCCGCACAGGCGGCCTAGCCGGGAATTCGGACGGACCACGCACCATGACGCACGACACGCCTACCGCTCCCGTCCCGGCGGGGCCTCGTTCACTGATCCTGCCCCGGCCGCTGTGGACCGAGTCCGGGGAACTGCTGCCCGAGATCCGCGTCGGCTACGAGACGTGGGGTCGGCTCGCCCCGGATCGCTCCAACGCGGTCCTGGTCCTGCACGCGCTGACCGGCGACAGCCATGTCGCCGGTCCGGCCGGGCCGGGCTTTCCCACCCCGGGGTGGTGGGACGGCCTGATCGGGCCGGGCCGCACCCTGGACACCGACCGGTACTTCGTGGTCGCCCCGAACGCGCTCGGCGGTTGCCGGGGCACCACCGGTCCCGCCTCGCCCGGGCCCGGTGGTCGGGCGTGGGGAAGTCGCTTCCCCCGGTTGACCGTTCGCGATCAGGTGGCGGCCGAGGTGGCCGCCGCCGACCTGCTCGGGATCCGGCGCTGGGCGGCGGTGGTGGGCGGGTCGATGGGCGGCATGCGGGCCGTGGAGTGGGCGGTGACGCATCCGGACCGGGTCGGCGCGCTGTTCCTGATCGCCACCACGGCGGCGGCGAGCGCGGAGCAGATCGCGTGGTGCTCGACCCAGCTCCACGCGATCCGGGCCGACCCGGACTGGTCCGGCGGCGACTACCACGACCGGCCGGCCGAGTCCGGGCCCTGGCGCGGGCTCGGCCTGGCCCGGCGGATCGCGCACGTCACCTATCGCAGCGAGGCCGAGCTGGCGGTCCGCTTCGGCCGCACCCGGCAGCCGGACGAGGGCCCGCGCGGGCGGTACGCGGTGGAGTCCTATCTCGACCACCACGCCGCCAAGCTGACCGCGCGCTTCGACGCGGGCAGCTACGTGGTCCTGACCGAGGCGATGAACAGTCACGACGTGGGCCGGGGTCGGGGCGGCGTGGCCGCGGCCCTGGCTCGGGTCACCGCGTCGACCGTGGTCGCTGCCGTGGACAGCGACCGGCTCTATCCGCCGAGCCAGCAGCGGACCCTGGCCGAGGGCATACCGGGCGCGGGTCCACTGCGGGTGGTCGAGTCGCCGCACGGCCACGACGGCTTCCTGATCGAACTCGACCAGGTGGCACCCCTGCTCGCCGAGTTGCTGGAACGGACCGGCGACCCCGGTCCCGCCGAAGACGTGGATCGCGTCACAAACCCGATGCCGACCCGGAACACGGTGCTCGGTCCCACCGTTAGGCGGAGGTAGTCACAACCGGTAGGTAGCCCTCCACATCACCCGCCCGGTGCCCGGCCGTGGGGATTCAGCGCATATGGTGCGCCCCTCGCGGACCGGCGCCGGGCCCCGTCGAAAGGCCCATTCACCATGACCGCCCTGGCTCCCGCGCAGGTCCGCGCCCGGCTGACCGAGTTCCTCGTGCTCGACGTGCGCACCCCCGGCGAGTACGCGACCGGCCACATCCCCGGCGCGCACAACGTCCCGCTCGACCGGCTGCGCGAGGCGGTGCCGGTGCTCCAGCGGGCCGGGCACCCCGAGCTGCTGATCGTCTGCGCGTCCGGGGCTCGCTCCGAGCGGGCCCGCGCCGAGCTGACGGCCGCCGGGATCGAGGCCGCGCACCTGACCGGTGGCACCTCGGCCTGGGTCTCCGAGGGCCACGCCCTGGACGGCCCGAGCGGCGCGCGCAACGTGTGGCCGATGGAACGCCAGGTCCGCCTGGCCGCCGGCGCGCTGGTCGTGCTGGGCCTGGCGGCCGGTCGCCGTACGCCCAAGGCCCGCCTGCTGGCCGGCGCGATCGGCTCCGGCCTGGTCTTCTCCGCCGTCACCAACACGTGCGGCATGGCGGCGGTGCTGGGCAAGCTCCCGCACAACCGCCCCGCGCCCGAGGCCCCGGACCTGGCCACGACGCTGACGGCCCTCGACCGGGTCTGAGCGAAGCGGGGCTCACACGAAGCCGGGTTCGTGTCCGCGGCGGGTCGACAACGATCAAAGTCGGCGCAAAGTGGGCCCGACGGCGGAACCCTTCCGTTGGATGTGGGCGTGTTCGGAAGTGTGTACCCGCTTCCGAACGGCCCTTGGAGTCAACCCGTGTCGAGCCTTTCCACCCGTCGCGCCCTGCGCGGCCCGACCGTTCTCGCCGTGGCCGGCGCACTCGCGGTGGGCACCGCCGCGTGTTCGTCGGACGCGGGGAACAAAGCGGCGAAACCCGGTGGTCGCGAGGGTGCCGCAGATGCCGGGCAGGCCCGGTCGTACGCGCCGACGGCGCCCGATCCGAACGCGTCGGTGCCGCCGCCGCTGGTGCCGGACGCACTGGTGCGCGAGTCCGCGAACGGTGGGCGTACCGTCGCGTTGACCTTCGACGACGGGCCGAGTCCACAGTGGACGCCGCAGGTGCTCGCGTTGTTGAAGGAGTACCGGGCCAAGGCGACGTTCTGCATGCTCGGCCCGAACGCGAAGGCCAATCCGAAGCTGGTCAAGCAGGTCCTCGCGGACGGCAACCGGCTGTGCGACCACTCGGTCACCCACGACGAGGGCATCGCCGAGCGCCCGCTGTCCCGGATCAAGTACGAGATCACCACCGCGCACGACCAGATAGTCGCGGCGGGCGGTCCGGGCACCAGGGTGGACTGGTTCCGCGCGCCCGGCGGCGACTGGTCCCCGCAGGTGCGCGCGATGGCGGCCGGTTACGGCATGCGCTCGCTGGACTGGTCCGACGACACCCGCGACTGGCAGCGTCCGGGCGCGGACAAGATCCTGGCCACCGCCGAGCAGGAGCTCGAGCCCGGCGGGATCATCCTGATGCACGACGCCGGCGGCGACCGCGCGCAAACCCTGGCCGCGCTCGAGCAGTTGCTGCCCTGGCTGGTGCGCCAGGGCTACACGTTCGACTTTCCGGCCTGACCTTCGGCTCGCGGCGCGGGCACGAGCGCCGAGATCGCCGGAACCAGGCCGTACGGATCCGGATGCACACCGGTGGAGAAGTCGAGCAGTTCCACCCGATGCGGCACCAGGCGGACCAGCGCGAAGTCGCCCCCGGTGGGCCCGGCCGGAAAGAACGGCCGCAGGGTCTCGTCCCAGAGGACGACCGACTCGGTCCCCTCACACAGGAGTTCCGCGCGTGCGTAGAGCGTCGCGTAGGCCACCCTCGCGCGGTCCTCGACCGAGTAGGACACCTCCGGTCGGGCGATCAGGTCGAGCGCCTTGCGTGAACGCGGGCTGGTACTGATCCAGATCGTCGCGTCGTCCTCGACCGCGAGATGTTGCACGAGGCGCACGCGTGGCGCACCGGCGTCGTCGGTGGTGGCCAGGAAGCCCAGCGGGTACGAGCGCAGGATGCGCAGCGCCGCATCACGCAGGGTCGGGTCGGGGTGGGTCGGGTCGGGCTGGGTCGGAGCGTCGACCGGGGAGGTCGGCATGATGCACCGCCAATCATTCGCCGTATCGGTTTCCGTGCCGGTTTCCATGTCGGTCGCCGTCCCGGCGGCCGTCTTGGTCGCCGTCTCGATGGCAGTATCAGTGGAACCATACTAGAATCCCGATTCCAGAAAACGTCAAGGGACGAACGCGTCAGGGACGGGTGCTCGTGGGCCGCAAGCCGAGATTCGGCGACGACGACTTCCTCGATGCCGTGCTGCGCGTCACCGCGCGTACCGGCGCCGGCGCCGTGACCGTCGCGGCGGTGGCCGCCGAGGCGGGCGCGCCGGTCGGATCGGTCTATCACCGCTTCGCGTCGCGCGATCTGCTGCTCGCCCGGCTGTGGTTGCGTACGGTGCAACGCTTCCAACAACCGTTCCTGGCCGCACTCGCCGACCCCGATCCGGCCCGGGGCGCCACCCGCGCGATCCGGGCCGTGTTCGCGTGGGTGCGCGAAAGCCCGGACGAGGCGGCGGTGCTGCTGCTGCATCGTCGTGAGGACCTGATCGCGCGGTGGCCCGAGGAACTGGGCCCGGAGGCGGCCACGCTCAACGACGCCGTGGCGAACGCGCTGCGGGTCTACACGCGGGCACGGTTCGGTAGGGTCTCCCCGGCCGCCCTGGAGCGGGTCACCTTCGCGCTGGTGGACATCCCGTACGCGGCGGTGCGTCGGCACCTGGCGGCGGGCCGCACGCCGCCGGCGTCGATCGAGGCCGCCGGCCTGCTCGCAGCGCGCGCGGCGTTGGGTGAGTGATCGGGGTGCGCCGCGCTCGAACGGCCGCTCGACGGGCGGCCGGGCTCGGCCGACGGTGCGGCTCGCGTCCGCGGTGACCGTCGCCCGTACCGAACGCCCGCAACCCGCGCTCGGCCCTCAGGCCTTGGGCGGGTAGACCCGACACTGGCTGGTCGCCGTCGCGCGCACCGTGCCGCCGAGGTCGGCCAGCGTCGCGGACGTGTTCGCCACCAGCCCGTCCAGCCCCGCCCGGGCCCGGAACAGCGTCGGGCCGCCCGCACCCGCCTCCGCGTGCCACGTCACGTCCAGGTCCAGCGAGGTCATCACCGTCCCCCGCGCGGCCCCGCGATACGCCGCGTCCATCAGGTGCGCGTCGAACAACATCACATCGACCAGACGCTCCGCGACCGAGGCCGAGAGCGTGTCTTCGCCCTCCTCCCGGTCACCACCACGGCCACCGCCACCGCGCGGCGCAGGCCATTGCGGAACCGCCCACAGCGCGATCGAGTCGCCGTCGTCCGCACGGAAGCCCCCCTCGAACTCCTCCACCGACAATGGGTAGTCCACCGCCCGCTCGTCGAACCCGCCCAGGAACGGCACGATCTTCGCCAACCACGGCAGCCGGGGACAGTCCTCGGGCCCGGGCACCCGCGCCGCCGTCCGCCGACCGGCACCCTCGGGAGGAAGCAGCCCGGGAGCGGCGAACCAGGTCAACGCCGCGACCACCGGTTCCCCGCCTTGACGCACCGTCACCTGCACCGAGGTCGCGGTCCGTCCACGCACCAACGGCAGGACCTCCAGTTCCAGTTCACCCGCGACCGCAGTTTTCGTGAATACCGCCCGCAGGCTGCGCAGTTGCTTGCCCCGGGCGTACCGCGTCGCGCCCAGTGCGGCGATCGCGGCCGTGTACCCGCCGAATCCGCGACCGTCGATACAGAAGAATTCCGGCAGCTCGGCCACCGGCCCGGCACCACCGCGCCCGCCGTCCCGTACCCGCAACTCCCCCAGCGGCGTGTCCACCGCGCAAGCCCCGACCTCGCCAGTATCCATCGTCGGATGTTGACACGCGGCCCCACGGCATGCCAGGGCCACCCCCACCCGAGAACCACCCGCCGAGGAGTCCGCGCGCGGACGCGGCGCGTCGAAGCAGGCATCAGCGCGCGGTCGTCGTCCTCCGCACGGCCCAGCGTCGCCGCCCACACCGACGCGCCGGCACGGGCACCCGTCTCGACCGGACCGGACCTGCCCGACCGGCCCGACCCGCCCGACCTTCCCGACCCGCCCGACCTGCCCAACCCGCCCGACCGGCGCGGGCGGTTGCGCCGGCCGCCTTGCCGCCGACACGCCTGGTGGTCCGCCGGTCCGCGACGAGCGCACGATGATGGATGAACCTTATGAAATGCATCGATTCATGGTATTCGTCGGGATTCGTCATCCGCGCACTCTGATCGGGCTCTCCCTGTTCTGCTCCGTCGTGCTCGGCGGGTCGGCGGCGACACCTCGAGCCGAAGCCGCCGTGCCGACGGTCTCCGAGGCCGTCTCGGGAGCCGTGTCCGAGGTCGCGTCCGAGCCGGGTGGGGACATCACCCGTTCCGAGGTGCTGGAGCGCGCCGAGGACTGGTACGACCGCGATGTCCAGTACGACCAGGCGGCCGAGGCCCCGGACCCGGAAGGCGCCCACGGCTACCGCACGGACTGCTCCGGAATGGTCGCGATGGCGTGGCACCTGCCGGGCACCGACTTCAACACCGATTCGCTCGACCTGCGTTCGGTCACCGCACGGGTCGATCCGAACGACCTGCTCCCCGGTGACGCCCTCGACGACACCGACGACGGCCACGTGGTGATCTTCACCGGCTGGGTGAGCCGCAGCGCGCGTACGTTCACCTACATCCAGTTGGCCAACTCGCACACCGACATGGACAAGGGCACCGGCAGCTTCGACGGTCCGCTGCTCGCGGGCCTGCCCACGGCGAACTACTTCGGCCTCCGGTACAACCGGATCGTCGACGACCCGGCGTCGGGTGTCGTCCCGCCGGTGCGCGTCCTGGATAGGTATCCGTGGAAGGCGCCGTGGAATTCGGCTCGGCCCGTCGCCCCGACCTCGGTCCGGCGAGCGGGGTCCGGCGGGTGACGCGGCGGTCGGCACCGGCCCACCCGCCGGCGCCGACCGCCCTCGCTAGGCCGCGCACTCCTCGGCGGGCTCCCGCCGGGGCGCCGCGTCGAGGAAGCTCAGTACCTCGGCGACCACGGTCGGGTCGCCGAGGACTCGGCTGTGGCCCAGGCCCCGGGTGACGAACAACCGGGCCTGGTCGGGGTAGGCCGCCGCCAGCCGATGCCCCTGATCGGCCAGGGCCATGTGGTCGTCCTCGTCGTGCACGACCAGGATCGGGACCCGTACCGACTCGGGACCGTACGACGCGGAGAAGCGCTGCCAGATGTCCGACTCCGGAGCCAACAGCCGAGCGTCCGCCCGCGCCCGCAGTGCGGCCTTGACCCGTTCGGCGAGGCCCAGTTCCGAGCTGAACCGGTCCAGCAGATACTCCATGTCGCACACCGCGCCGACCGCGACCACCCGCTCGGCCCGCACCCCCGAGCGCAGGGCCTGGAACGCGCCCAGCACGCCGAGGGAATGGGCGAGCAGCGCGCGGAAGTCGCCGTAGCGGTCCTGGAGTTGTCGAGCGATCTCGGCGTATTCGAGGACGTTGGTGCAGGTTCCGCCCGAATCCCCGTGCCCGGGCGCGTCGAAGGCGATCGGGGTCAACCCGCGCGCCCGCAACTCCTCGACGAACGCCGCGAATCGTGAGCCGCGCGATTGCCAGCCGTGCAGCATCAGTACCGGCTCGGCGCCGTCGCCCCACCGGTAGGTGACCACCCGCTTGCCGCCGACGTCCAGCGTTTCGGTGGTCGCGAACATGTGCGCCGAGCGCTCGGCGGGGCGTACCCGACCACGCGTGACCGGGCGATGGAAGAAGCGGTACGCGAGCGCGCCGGCCGCTTGCGGGGACACCGCGCCCGTGGCCCGGAGCGCGACTCGCACGGATGCCATGACGGCGCTCATGCGGCCCGCCGATCCGGCGTCCGACCGAGCAGCGCGACGAGACGCTCTCCCGGCGTCGCGTCCGCCGGGGCCCCGACCGCGCCGCCGAACGCGCCGCCGGGCTTGCCCAGCTTCCAGCGCTCGGCGAAGGACAGTGCGATCAGGGCGAGTTCGGGATCGATGGCGTCGGGCGCGCCGATCGTGCGGGCGACGTCCCAGGCGTGCACGAGGTTGTCGACGAAGTGCATCGCGATCGCGACCGAGCCCGGGAAGGACCCGAACTCCCGGATCAGCAACCTGCGTTCCGACACCTCGTCGCCGGCCAGCGCCGCCACGACGTCGACCGCCGTGGTGGCGAAGTCGACCCACGGGTCGTCGCCGAGCGAGTCGTCGCGCCAGGCGTCCGGTTCCGTACTGCCGCCGGCCGCGGCGACGAAGCCCCGATTCTCCGCGACCATGTGGCCGATCAGATCGCGCAGATCCCACCCGGCGCACGGTGTGGGCAGGTCCATCTGCCCGCTCCGGACCGACCGGAGGGTGTCCAGCGCGCACACGATCGCGCGGCGATGCAGCGCCCGCACGTCGAGAGCGCCGATCTCGGACCCGACGGCGGCGAGCGTGCCGCCGCCGGGTGCCTTGGTTTCGATCATGGATGTGCCCCTTGAGTCGCTCGATGGGTCGATGGCACGTGTGGTCGGTCGCGGGAGCGGCCGGGTCGGCGCACAACGACCCGAAATAGCCCGGAGCGGCCGGCAAGCCGGTCGAGCAGCAGCCATCCCTGGCAAAACTGCACGACCGGTCGTACTATTTATCGAGCACCGAGAGGCTGTCAAGACGGACCGGGAGATAATCGACGCCGATCGGCCGACCGGCCGACGTGCCGGCCGGCGGAGCGAGGAGTGGTCGTGAGCGCGTCTCCGACGGATGGGCGGGTCCGCAAGGGCGACCGGACCCGGCAGGCGATCGTCCGGCGCGCCGCGGACATCGCGTCCGTGGAGGGGCTCGAAGGCCTCTCCATCGGTCGGCTCGCGGGCGACCTGGAGATCAGCAAGAGCGGGGTGTTCGCGCACTTCGGGTCGAAGGAGGAACTCCAGCTCGCCGCGATCGGCGCGGCCACCGACATCTACATCGAGCACGTCGTGGCACCCGCACAGGCCGAGCCGGCCGGCCTGCTCCGGCTCTGGCGGCTGACCGAGGGCTGGATCGCCTACTCCCGCGACCGGGTCTTCCCCGGCGGCTGCTTCTTCTTCAACACCTCGGCCGAGTTCGACGCACGACCGGGCCGGGTCCGCGACGCGCTGGCGCGATCGTGGCGAGGATGGCGCGAACTCCTGATCGCCGAGGCCGAAGCCGCAAAGACCACCGGCGAGGCCCCCGCCGACCTCGACGCGGCCCAACTCGTCTTCGAACTGATCGCGTTCCTGGAAACCGCCAACGGCATCAGCATGCTCCACGACGACAAAAGCGCCTACGCCCGAGCCACGACCGCCATCCGCACCCGCCTCCTCACCACCGCCACCAACCCAGCCGCCCTCACCCCCCACCTCCACCCATGACAGTGACAGGCAACACGCGGGCGTGGGCGTGATGCGTCGTGTGCGTGGGGGGGTGGACTGGAGTGGAGTGGGGGTATTGGACTGCTGATTACAGAATCTGTTAGCGTTCTTGTATGGCTCGACCACGGCAGTTCGACGAGGAGCAGGCGGTGCAGGCGGCGCTCGAGGCGTTTTGGGCGACCGGCTACGAGGCGACGTCGACGCAGGATCTGTGTGACGCGACCGGGTTGGGCCGTAGCAGCATCTACAACACCTTCAGCAGCAAGCACGATCTGTTCCTGCGGGCGCTGCGCCGCTACATCGAGCACATGACGTCCATTCAGGTCGCGAACCTGGAGAGCGATCGGCCCGTCCACGACAAGATCCGCGACCTGTTGGCCGCGATCGTGATCGACGAGGACGAGGAGACCGGCGACCGGCGGGGCTGCCTGGTCGTGAACACCGCGATCGAACTCGCGGGCCGCGACCCGGAGGTGGCCTCGCTGCTCAAGCGCGACTACCAGCGCCGGCATGCCGCCATCAAGGCGGCCATCGACGTCGGCCGGCTCGACGGCGACGTGGATCCGGCCAAGGACGCCGACGCCCTCGCGCACACCGTGATCGGTACGGTCTCGGCCATCCGCCTGGCCTCGCGCAGCGGCGTGAACCGCGCGGGCCTGGACGCGATCGCGAACACGACCCTCGGCCTGCTGTAGGACACCGCCACCACACACGGTCACGACCGACCCGACGGACGACGCCGCGCACGCCGACACTCCCGCGCCCCACACCCATGCGCCCACGCACCCGCCGCGGTTCACGCATGCCCATGTTTTGAACTGTTCATTACAAAATCAGATCCACCCACCCGCACATCCACCGACTCGGGAGTCCCCGTGCCCCTAGCCGTCTACATCCTCGGCCTCGGCATATTCGCCCAAGGCACCTCGGAGTTCATGCTCTCCGGGCTGCTCGAGACCATGGCCGACGATCTCGGCGTGTCCATCCCCGACGCCGGCCTGCTGATCTCGGCCTTCGCCGTCGGCATGGTCATCGGCGCGCCGCTGCTCGCGGTCGCCACGCTGCAATGGCCGCGCCGTACCGCGCTGATCGCGTTCCAGGTCGTCTTCATCCTCGGCCACGTGGTCGGCGCGCTCGCGCCCGGCTACTGGCTCGTGCTGGCCACCCGCTTCGTGAGCGCCGTCGCGTACGCCGGCTTCTGGGCCGTCGCCGCCGTCACCGCGCTCGGCCTGGTCGCGTCGAACGCGAAGGCCAAGGCGATGGCCGTGGTGGCGGGCGGCCTGTCGCTGGCCACCGTCGTCGGCCTCCCGCTCGGCACCATGATCGGCAACTGGGCCGGGTGGCGCGCGGCATTCTGGGCGGTCGCCGCACTCACCGCGCTGAGCACCGTGGCGGTGTACATGGTCCTGCCGCCCGGGCGCCCCACGGACGAGGCGCCGCGCTCGGTACGTACCGAACTGCGCTCGATGCGGCGGCCACGACTCTGGGTCGCCTACGCGACGACCGCGTTCAGCTTCGGCGCCGTGGTCGCCGTCTTCAGCTACTTGGGCACGATGTTGACCAACACCACCGGCATCGGCGAGGCGTGGGTACCGCTCGTCCTGTCCTGGTACGGCGTGGGCGCGGTGGTCGGGATCACCATGGGCGGCCGGGTGGCCGACGAGCACCCGTTCGGCACGCTGTACGCGAGCATCGGCACCATCGTGGTCGTGTCGATCCTGCTCGCGCTCACCGCCGAGAACGTCCCGGTCACCCTCGTCCTGGTCTTCCTCCTCGGACTCGCCGGCTTCGCGGCCAACCCGGCCGTCAACGCCCGGGTGTTCGCCATCGCGGCCGACGCGCCCACGCTGGCCGGCGCGACCAACACGGCGTCGTTCAACGTCGGCATCACCATCGGCCCGCTCCTGGGCGGTCGGGTGATCGCGGCGGGCTTCGACTACGCCGCCGTCGCCTGGGTCGGCGCGGGCCTGGGCCTGGCCGGACTGGCCGCCGCCCGGATCGACTCGCGCATGCGTACCCGAGCCCGCACGGACGAGCCCGAGACGCCGACCGTCGCGACACCGGAGCCGGCCGGGCTCTCGGCGTAGCGGAACGCGAGGGCGAACGCGAACGCGAACGCGAGGGCGAACGCGCACGCGCACGCGCACCGATACCCAGCGCACACCACGACGAACAACCCGACAACCCGCCGCCTGCCCGCCCGAATCCGCGCCACGACGTGACCGTCCCGTCGCATCCCGCGACGGGACGGTCCGATGCGCCTGACGTGGCATCAGATCCCTTGATTTCCCCGGGCTTCGGGGCTGCCGGCCGGCTTGTCGGCGGGTCTAATCTGATGGCCTGCTTCCGATGGTCCGTTTTCGGTCAAACGGGTGGATAGCGCCCGTCTAGGACAGGACGGTTAGCCATGGCCACCATCGATCCCGCAAGACCCGACTCGTCCGAACCGCCGCTGCGTCGCGCGGCCGGCGAGAAGGGCCTCAAGACCGGCGCGCTGAGCCTCGCTTCCAGTGTCGTGATCGGACTCGCCTCCACCGCACCGGCCTACAGCATCGCCGCGACGCTCGGCATCATCGTGGCAGGCGTCGGTCTCCAGTCGCCGATCGTCATGGTCCTGGCCTTCATCCCGATGTTCCTGATCGCCTACGGCTACAAGGAACTCAACGAGGACACCCCCGACTGCGGCACCACGTTCACGTGGGGATCGCGTACGTTCGGCCCGATGACCGGCTGGATGGGCGGCTGGGCGATCATCGTCGCGGACGTCATCGTCATGGCCAACCTCGCGCAGATCGCGGGCGAGTACGGCTTCCAACTGATCGGCGCCTACGGCCTGGCCGAGGACACCTTCTGGACGACGTTCGCCGGTGTCGTGTGGATCGTCCTGATGACCTGGATCTGCTACGTCGGCATCGAACTGTCCGCGAACCTCCAGAAGGTGCTGCTGACCATCGAGGTCGTGGTCCTGGTCGCGCTCGGCCTGACCGCGCTGTGGAAGGTCTACCTCGGCAACGCGCCGGACGGCTCGGTACACATCGCCTGGTCCTGGTTCAACCCGTTCGAGATCGACTCGATCGACGCGCTGACCAAGGGCGTCCTGGCCGCGGTGTTCATCTACTGGGGGTGGGACACCGCCGTCGCGATCAACGAGGAGACCGCCGACACCAAGCACACGCCCGGTCGGGCCGCGGTGATCTCGACCGTGCTGCTGCTCCTGATCTACGTACTGATCAGCACCTCGGCACTGTCCTTCGCGGGCGCCGGCGACACCGGCGGCGGCCTGGCCAATCCGGACAACTCCGGGGACGTGCTGTCCGGGCTCGGATCGAGCGTGTTCGGCACCGAGGGGTTCGGCTGGTTCATGGCCAAGCTGCTCGTGTTCATGGTGCTGACCTCCTCGGCCGCGTCCACCCAGACCACGATCCTGCCGACCGCGCGCACCGCGCTGTCGATGGCCGCGCACCGGGCCATCCCGGAGAAGTTCGCCCGGGTGCACAGCAGGAACCTGGTGCCGACCTGGTCCACGGTCGGGATGGGTATCGCGTCGGTGGCCTTCTACGTGGCGATCACCCGAGTCAGCACCAACGTGCTGACCGACTCGATCGGCTCGATCGGGCTGGCCATCGCGTTCTACTACGGCATCACCGGTTTCGCGTGCGTGTGGTTCTACCGACGCGTACTCACCCGCAGCCGGCGCGACCTGATCACCAAGGGCGTCATGCCGGGCCTGGGCGGCGCGCTGCTGGCGTACTTCTTCGTCGACGCGTGCCTCGTGTACGCGGACAAGGACTACGGCACGACCTATTGGACCCTGCCGTTCCCGCCGCACTGGCAACTGGGCGGGGTGTTCCTGACCGGGATCGGCGCGCTGCTCCTGGGGGCCGTGTTGATGCTCGGGTACCGGTTCGCGCATCCGGCCTTCTTCCGCGGCGAGACACTGCCGCGCGCGGTGGCCGAGCCGGATCCGCCGCCCGCGCCGGTCACGCCCGCGGGGTCGGGCGGATCCACCGGATCGAGCGGGCCGGGCGGATCGACCGGGCCGGGCGGTCCGACGGATCGCTGACCCGGGTCGGTGGGCCCGTCCCGGAAGTCGGGCCCACCACCCGTCAATGCTCGCGGAACTGTTCCAACACCCGCCGGTCCCGCTTCGTCGGGCGGCCCGCGCCACGATCGCGCCGGGCGACCACGACCACCTCTTCGCGGGGCGGCGGCGGGGGGCTGTTGTCGATCAGACACTCGGCGGCCACGGGCGGCCCGACCCGCTTGCGGACGATGCGCTTGACCACCACGATCCGCTCGTGGCCGTCCTGACGCACCCGCACCTCGTCGCCGACCCTGATCGACTGGGCGGGCTTCACCTTGTCGCCGTTGACCCGCACGTGCCCGGCCTTGCAGGCCGCGGCGGCGAGCGAGCGGGTCTTGGTCAGGCGCACGGACCAGATCCAACTGTCGACCCGTACGGTCCCCTCGTCTGTTGTTGCCATGACCCGACTCTAGAACGAGAACCTCCGTCGTGGCCCGGGACGCCCTCGTTCCGGGCCGCCCGCCGCACGGTCCGCCCGCCTTCCGGCCCGGCCGCCGCACGGTCCGCTCGCGTTCCGGCCCGGCCGCCTCGGCCCGCCCACACTTCGCCCCGCCCGCCTCGCGACCCCTCCGCTCCCCGGTCGACCGCCTCCCCGGTCGACCGATGTCGGCCGGCGCCGGCACCGTGTGCGGCATCGCGTGCCGACGCGTCGTCGGGAGCGATCGGGCATGGGCATGGGAGGCGCGGGAGCGGTGGGGACCGAATGACCGAGTGGGCGAAGCTGCACAAACTGATCGAGGCCGAAGACGCGCGCGCGGTCGGCGCGGCCCTGCGCGGCCTCGATGCCGCCGGGCGCAAGGCGCTGGTCGCGCCGCTCGTCGCCTATGAACGTGCCGAACGGCGTGGCGGCACCCGGCCCTGGCGCCGCCGACCCGCGTTGGCCGTGGCCGGCGCGGCGGTACTGCCGGGAGCCGTGCCCCTGGCCGCGTGGCTGGGCCGGAACCCGCTGCGCACGTGGTCTGACGAGATCACCGACGAGGTCGGCGTGGAGCTGGTGATGGCCGCGCTGTCGGATCGGGCGCCGAATTGGCTGCCGGTGCTGATGACCCGCCTGGCCGAGCGGTTGCCCGTGCGCGAGGAGGAGCGGCAGCGCTACCTCCTGGTCGAGGCGCTGGCGGCGGCGACCGGGACGCCTCCGCCGCTGAGCGACGGCTACCTGCTGGCCTGGCTCCGCGAGCCGTGGAACAGCAACCTCCTGTCGCCTCGCGGTTTGTCGATCTCCGCCTCCTTGATCTCCGCCTCTTCGATCTCCGCTTCGTCGATGCCCGCCTCGTCGACCCTTGCCTCGGTAGGGAGTTCCCGCCTGCCCGCCGACCGCGACCGAAGCGCGGCACTCCTGCTGCGGTTGTTCGAGGTCGACGGCGTGGGCGTGCTCTTCGACCGGTGGCCGACCTGGCCGGCGTCCTTCCCGGACCTGATCGCGCAGGGCCGGGTCGCCCGGGCGGACGTGATCGCCGCGTGCGTCGCCCGACTCGGTCGGCCCGGGCGACCCGCCGAACTGGCGGGCCATCTGCGGGTGTTCGACGCACTCGACCTCACACCCGAGGAGATCACGGCACACGCCCGGGAGTTGACGGGCCTGCTCACGATGGCGCCGGGCCCGGTGGCGAACGTCGCGCTGGCCGCGCTGATCCCGGCCGATCACACCCGGGTGCTGCCCGCGGATCTTGCCCTGGACGCCGTCGGTGCCGCGTGCACCCGGACCGAGAAGAAGATCGTCCGCGCCGCGCTGGGATGGCTGGACACGGTGACCGGGCGCGACCCGGCGACCCACGCGGGTGCGGCGCTGTCGGTGCTCGCCGCCACGTTCGGGCCGCAGGCGGCGGATCTCCAGCAGCGGGCCGTCTCCTCGGCGCTGCGCTGGATCGCGCACGCCGACCGTCGGACTCGGGACGAACTGCTGGCCGCCGCCTCCGGGTTGCCTGCGGATCAGCGGGACAGGCTGGGTGCCGGGCGCGATTCGGCCACACCGGCACCGCTCCCGCTGCCCGAGTTCGTGCCCGAGGAGATACCGCCGCCGATCGTGGATCCGATCGAGTTGGCGGTGGAGGTCGCGGCGCTGGCGGCGCGCAACAACCGTGCCGAGCCCGACCCGGTCGCGATCGAGCGGGTACTCGCCGCACTGGTCGCGCTCGGCGCCACCGATCGAGCGGGATTGCGCGCCGCGCTGGAACCGGTCTGCGCGCGATTCCCGTACCTGCCGGACGAACTTCCCGAGGCGACCGCCGACGACCCCTACCAACCCCCGCCGCATGCCGACGTGTTGATGCACGTGGTGGTCGCGGCCATCGCACCCGCCCGGGGCGGGCCCGGAGACCCCTATCCCGGTGTCGACCCGACGCCCGGCGAGCAGCACTGGCGGGCCTTGCTGCGGCGGCCGAAGTCGACGCCGCTGCACGAGGTGTACGCCCGCCGGCTGCGCGCGATAGCGGTCGGCATGGCCTACGCGCCCCGGCCGATCCTGCTGTCCGCGCCCACCGCCGTGAACGGCCTGATCGACCCGGTCGCGCTCGTCGATCGGCTGAGCCGCGCGGCAGCCGAGGGATGGCGGCCCTGGCCGTTCGACCTGGAACACGCGCTGCGGCGGCTGCCGATCGATCCGGAGCCCGAACTCGCCGCGCGGGCAGCGGCATTGGGCACGCCTGAGGGAGACCGGGCGGCGCTGCGACTGGCCGCCGGACACGAGCCCTCGGCCGGGCCGGCCCAGGTCGTGCGGAGGTCCACCGATCGTGGTCGGTACGGATACCGGAACGCCGAGCCGCTGACCTCGACCCTCGCCACGGTGCCCACCGGCACCCGACTCGGGCTCGGCACACCCGAGCAATGGCTTCTGGACGGCTACGACCACCTGGCCGGCGCGCGCTGGGCGTCCTGCCTGCCGTCCTTCCTGCCGGTCGATCGGGACCTGATCGCCGCCCACCTGGTACCGCAGTTCGCCCATCGCACCAGGTCCGGTCGCGGCGACGGGCACCTGCTGCCCAGGCTCGCCGGCGCGGACGGACCGTTCGGCGCCGGGCTCGCCCTCGCCCTGGTCCACGGCCTCAACGCCCGCGACCGCACCGACCGTACGCACGCCACGGACGCGCTGGCCATCCTCGCGGCCCGCGGCCGGCTGGACGGCGCCCACCTCGGCGACCTGCTGGGCCGGATGACCGCCGACGGCGAACTCACCCTGACCCGCGTCGTCCCGGCCCTGCGCGAACTCGCCGACGCGGGCGCGGCCCGCCCTGTATGGGACCTCCTCCGCGCCGCCCTCCCGCACACCCTGGCCGCCGCGCCTTCACCCACCCGCCACGCCGACCTCCTCGAACTGGCCGTCCACGTGGCCGCCACCACCGGCGCCCGAGACTCCGTCCCCGGCCTCCCCGAAGCCGCCGCCCCCGGCCCCTCCCGCACCCGCACCGAAGCCCGCCGCCTACTCACCACCCTGACCGGGCCCTGAACTCGACGGCCGCGGGGGCCGGATCCGGCGCCGGCTCCCGTCGGCGGGCCGGCCCCGCCCGGAGGCCGCGGCCGGCCCTCGATCTCGGCCGGGCCCTCCCCCTCAGTCCTCCCGGACGCCGGAGCGCACACGTTTGGCGATCGTGGTCAGGAAGGGATCCTCCATCGACGCGAGGGGTTGGTCGTGGATCATGTAGGTCCAGGTGGAGCTGGGGCGTTGCACGTCGGAACGTTCGGTGTCCAGGCCGGATGCGGTGATGTGCGCGGTGTCCAGGCGGTCGGCCGCGGCGGTTCGGGCGCGGGAGATCAGCGGGACGAAGGCGCGTTGCGTTTCGGCGTGGAACGCGTCGATCGGATTCTGCCGGCCGAGCGCGCGCAGGTGGATGCCCTCGCGCAGATCGGCGGTGCGGGCCAGGTGCTCGCTCCAGGCCTCGTCCAGTTCGTACAGGAGGAGCTGTCGGGCGGCCTCGGCCAGGACCGATTCGCCCACCTCGTCCAGGAGTTCGGCCCAGCGCTCGGGGCGCAGCCCGGCCAGGACGCGCGCCGCCTCGTCGCCGTGCAGGACGCGGTGGCGCACTTCCAGCACCTCCTCGCGCTGGAGCCGGAGTTGCCGGTTGTAGCGCCACGTGGTGCGGTGGCCGTCGAGCAGCGTGCCCTCGGCCACCCGCTGGGCCTGCTCGACCCAGCGGCGCACCGAGGCGTCCCGGATGCGGCCGTCGGCCTCCACTCGCGTGGGCCGAGGCGGCGGGT
The DNA here is from genome assembly GCF_053594475.1 of Embleya sp. NPDC001921. Classification (NCBI taxonomy): domain Bacteria; kingdom Bacillati; phylum Actinomycetota; class Actinomycetes; order Kitasatosporales; family Streptomycetaceae; genus Embleya; species Embleya sp. NPDC001921. Next base: position 149,771 of record NZ_JBSFEO010000016.1, on the reverse strand, counting down.
CGAAGGCGTGTCGGGTGATGGATTCGTCGTCCAGGCTGGTCAGGAAGACCGACGTGCCCGGGTCGCCCTGCCGGCCGGCCCGGCCGCGCAACTGGTCGTCCAGGCGGCGGGTGGGGTAGCGGCCGACGCCGACGACGAGCAACCCGCCGAGTTCGGCGACCCGTTCGTGGTCGGCGCCGTCGATCCCGCCGAGCCGGATGTCCGTGCCGCGCCCGGCCATCTGGGTGGACACGGTGATCGCCCCGACCACTCCGGCGTCCGCGATGATCGCCGCCTCCCGGCTGTCGTCCCGGGCGTTGAGCACCGCGCAGCGCAGCCCCGACTCCCGCAGCGCGGCGCCGATCTGCTCGGACTTGGCCACGTCCCGGGTGCCGATCAGGATCGGTCGACCGGTGGCGTGGGTGCGTTCGATCAGGTCGATCAGCGCGGCGTCGCGCGCGTGATCGCTCGCGTACAGCCGATCCGGCTCGTCGACGCGCACGCACGGCACGTTCGGCGGCAGGTCGCCGGTCTCCAGTCGGTAGAACTCGCGGAGCTGCTCGGCCACGATCACCGCGGTGCCGGTCATCCCGGCCACCGTGGGATAGCCGCCGATCAGGTCCTGGACGATCATCTGGTCCAGCACCTCGCCGCGTGGACCGGCGACCAGGCCCTCCTTGGCCTCCACCGCCGCGTGCAGGCCGTCGGGCCAGCGTTGCCGCTGCGCCACCCGCCCGCGGTTGGCGTCCACCAGGCTGATCCGGCCCTCGCGGACCAGGTAGTCGACGTCACGACGCAGCAGCACACTCGCGTACAGCGCGACGTTGACCTGGGACAGGCGCGTGTCCATGCCGAGCGCGAACAGGTTGTCCACTCCGAGCGCGCGTTCCACCTCGCTCACGCCCGCGTCGGTGAGGTGCACGGTCATGCCGTCCGGCTCGGCCTCGTAGTGCCGCCCCTCGACCAGGTCCGCGACCACCCGGGCGGCCTCGGCCTCGTCCGGGCCCGAGGCCACACCGCCGGCCAGGACGAGCGGGATCCGGGCCTCGTCGATCAGCACCGCGTCGGCCTCGTCGACGATCGCCACGTCCGGCTCGGGAAGCACCAACTGCGAGGCGTCGGTGCGCAATCGATCGCGCAACGTGTCGAAGCCGACCTCACCGACCGCGACGTGTACGACGTCTTGGGCGTAGGCCGTCCGCCGCTGCGCGTGGCCGGCGTCCTGGGTCACGTGGGCGACGCGTACGCCCAGGAGTTCGTAGATCGGCCGCATCCATTCCGCGTCGCGGCGGGCCAGGTAGTCGTTGACGGACAACACGTGCACCCGCCGGCCCTGCATCGCGAACCCGGCCGCGGCCAACGCGCCCACCAGGGTCTTGCCCTCGCCGGTGGCCATCTCCACCACCGTGCCGCGGAGCAGGCTCAGCACACCCAGGAGCTGTACGTCGAAGGCGCGTTCCCCCAGCGTGCGATAGCCGGCCTCACGGCCCAGCGCGCACAGCTCGACCAGCGCGTCGTCGTCCCACGCAGCCGTCGCGGCCCGGGTCCGCAGCGCGTCCGCCGCCGCCCGCAGCCGCGCGTCGGAGAGTTCGCGCAGCGCCGACTCGCGTTCCCCCGCGCGCCGCACCAGCGGGCGCAGACTGGTCGGGGCCACCGTTCCGGGTCTGCCCAGGAAGCGACGTACGGATCGGGTGAGAGCACCGGACGATCCCACTGGGCCTCCACTTCCGCGGGCGCGTGCGCACCCGTGTCGTCTTGGGTACGCCGGTCGCCGTGCGATGGGCAACCGCGCCCCACGCACCGCGTCCCGCACACCGACACCATCGCGTCGGCCCGCGCCCGGCCCGACGGCTCGGCCCGGTGCAGCCGACCGAACAACGAAGCGAGCCGTGCGCCTGTTCCCCCTCGGCGGCCGGAACCCGATGGTGATTCCCGGAGGCGATGGCCGCGCTCCCGGCCGCGCGGCGGTCCGATCCCGCGCCGGCGAGGTCGCCGCGCGTGGGCACCCGGCACCTGGGCCACCCACCGCCCCCGGGCACCACCCCCGGTCACCCCTCCCGGGCACCCTCGCGCCCGCCGGCTCAGTCGGCCAGGAAGTCCGCTCGCAGTCGGGTCAGGATGCGAGTGAGCAATCGGGACACGTGCATCTGCGAGATCCCGAGCCGTTCGCCGATCTGGGCCTGGGTCAACTCCTCGCCGAAGCGCATCGACACGATGGCCCGGTCGCGTTCCGGCAGCGCGGCCAGCAACGGCTTGAGCACATGCAGGTTCTCCGCGGTCTCGAAGCCGGGGTCGACGAACGAGGACCGCGTGGCGTAGCTCTCCGTCGGACCGTCGTCACCGGCCGGCGCGTCCAGCGACGCGGCCGAATATCCGGCGGCGGCCGTCAGCCCCTCGGTGACCTCCTGGACGCTGAGGCCGAGCCGCTCGGCCAACTCCCCCGGCGTCGGCTCCCGGTCGAACTCGCACGTGAACGCGTCCCGGGCGCGCGCCAGTTCGAGCCGCAGCTCCTGAAGTCGGCGCGGTACGTGCACGGCCCAACTGGTGTCCCGGAAGAAGCGCTTGATCTCACCCGAGATGGTGGGGATCGCGAAGGTCGGGAACTCGGTCCCGAACGACGCGTCGAAGCGGTCGATCGCCTTGATCAGCCCGATCGTGCCGACCTGGACCATCTCCTCGGTCGACTCGTGCCGCGAGCGATAGCGGGCGGCCACGAACCGGACCAGCGGGATGTTGAGTTCGATCAGGGTGTTACGCACGTACTGGTACTCGTGCGTGCCCTCCTCCAGCACCCGCAGTCGATCGAAGAGCACCTTGGACATCGCGCGCGCGTCGCTCGCGGTGACCTCCGCCATGTCTTCGACGGCCGGCAACTCGACGATCGGCACCTCGACTGTCTCCGACGCGCCGGGAGACGCGCAGCGAATGGCCTCCACGGCGGCTATGGACGCGGTGTCGGTGCCCGGGTTCATGGTCGACCTCCCCCTCTGTGTCGTACGTGTCCGTGGTGCATATGTCTGTGACATACCGGTCTGTGATGTATTTGTCCGTGGTGTACTCGTCCGTGTCCCCACGTCCGTGCCCCACATGGTGCGTGATGAGCGGTGCCCGGCCATAATTGCCCCGCCACTTTGCACGTACACGTGTTCGCCCCGGAAATATCCGGGACGTGCCCGGGGCGGGTCGTCGATCCCCCATCGGGCTCCGCGGCGTGAGCGCAGCGAGGAGCCCGCAGGACGGACGCGGTGCCGGGCGTCGTGGAGTCCGGCGGGGGATCGACGACCCGCCCTAGGCGCGGGTCGCGCTCGACCTGCCCAGGAGCACCCACAGCAGGAACGGTCCTCCGAGCACCGTGCCGACCACGCCGACCGGGATCTCCGCACCGTCCAACAGGATTCGGCCGAGCATGTCGGCCAGCACGATCAGGATCGCGCCGACCAGCATCGATCCGAGGATCGGCACCCGCAGCGGCCCGGCCAGCCGGCCGGCGATCATCGGCGCGGCCAGCGCGACGAAGCCCACCGGTCCGCAGATCCCGACCGCCAGCCCGGCCAGGCACACCGCCGCGATCAGGCAGATCATCCGGATCCGGGCCGGGTCCACACCCAGCGAGGCGGCGGTGGAGTCGTCGAAGCGCAGCACGTCCAACTTGCGGCCGAGCACGAGCGCGAGCGGGACCAGCACGGCCAAGCCGATCAGTACCGGCCCGGCCACGTCGTAGCCGCGCCCGTTCAGGCTGCCCGAACTCCACACGTACAGCGCACTGGCCGAGTTGAGCGAGCGTCGGGACAGCACCACCTGGGTGATCGCCGAGGCCAGCGCGGACAACGCGAGGCCCACCACCAGGACCCGATATCCGCGTTGACCCAGACCGCCGGCGACCGCGGTGACCACCACGACGGCGACCATCGCGCCGATCGGTCCGGCCCACCACGCGCCGAAGGTGCCGCTCGCACTGAACGTCACGGAGATCAGCACGGCCGCGGTCGCGCCGTCGTTGACACCGAGCAACTCCGGTGTGGCCAAACGGTTTCGGGCCAGAGTCTGGGTCAGGCAGCCCGCGACGCCCAGCGCCGCGCCCGCCGCGACCCCGGCGATGATCCGGCCGAGCCGGAACTCCCGGACGAGCAGCACGTCGAAGTGGTCGCCGCGGCCGAAGACCGCGTTGAAGGTGCGGACCAGGCCCAGTTCGCGCTGTCCGGAGTAGACGGACACGACGACCGCGCCGACCAGGGCGACGGCCAGCAAGGTCGTGGTCAGCACGGCCCGTCCGGGCAGCAGCAGCGACAGGCCGCCCCGGCGCAGCACCAGGTGTTCGGGCACCGTGCGCAGCCGGCGCGGCAGTCGGGCGAGCAGTGCCCGCGGCGGCCGGAGCGGTGAGCGGCGGGTGCCGCGGGTGACCGGCTCGGCGGTGGCCGGGTCGGTCAGGCCGAGCGCGCCCAGCCGCCGCGAGCGCACGACGCCGATCAGCAGCGGTGCGCCGATCAGGGCGACGATCATCGAGACCGGGGCCTCGAACGGCCGGGACACCACGCGGGCCACCACATCGGCGGCGGTCAGGACGCCCGCGCCGATCAGCGCCGCGAAGCACAGTTGCGCCGGGATCCGGGGGCCGACCATGGTGCGGGCGAGGAAGCCCGCGAGCAGGCCGAGGAAGGAGATCGGGCCGACCAGCGCGACCGAGGAGGCGGTGAGCAGGGTCACCGCCAGGGCGACCAGGACCCGGGTCGCCGCCGGGCGGTGGCCCAGGCTGCGGGCCAGGTCGTCGCCCAGGACCAGGGCGGACAACGAGCGCGAGGTCGCCAGGGCGATCGCGAACCCGACCGCGAGTACCGGGGACAGGCTGCCGAGCGACTCGAAGCCCTGGATGCCGGCCAGCGAGCCCAGCACCCAGAAGCGGAAGGTGTCGTACGCCTCGGCCGAGTTGACGATCAGCACGTTGGTGATGCCGCCGAAGGTCGCGCTCAGCGCCGCGCCGGCGAGTACCAGTCGCATCGGCGAACCGCCGCCGCGCTGACCGGAGATCAGCAGCACGAGCAGTCCGGCCACGGCCGAACCGGCGAACGCCCAGAGCAGGTAGCCGTATCCGGTCTGCACGCCGACCAGGGTGATGCCGAGTACGACGCCGAGCGAGGCGCCGGCGTTGACGCCGAGCAGGCCGGTCTCGGCGAGCGGGTTGCGGGTGACCGTCTGGAGCAGGCAGCCGGCCGTACCCAGCGCGGCGCCGGCGAGCAGCGCGGTGAGCGTGCGCGGGAGCCGCAGATCCCGGATGACCAGGGTCAGATGGCTGTCCGAGCGCGCGCCGCCCCGGTCGAAGAGGTAGTCGAACGCGCCGCGCGCGCCGACCTCGCCGGCCCCCACCGAGAGCGAGAGCCCGGCCAGCGCCAGCACACCGGCCACCAGCGCGATCGCCGGGAGCAGCACCGTGCGCCGGCCGTGCGGGTTCCTCGACGGGGCGTCGGGGCGATCGTCCGAGGCGGGCTCGGGCGTCGTGTCGACGGGGTCGCTCGCGAGACCCGCCGACTTTCCCGGAATCGGCTGATGCACAGTCATAAGGTGAGGCTAACCTAAGACGACCAGGCTCCTCGACGGGCTCCCGGACCCTCCCGGACGCCCGCCCGAACCCCACCGGGCACTCGTGAACGCGGCGCCGAGGCGCCGCCGTCGCGGGCATCCGAGCGGTGTTCCGCAGCGTGCGCGCCGGACGCGGGAGCCGGTCGGCCGCGCGGGTTCGAGTGACCCGAGGACACCCCCATCACCATCGACCACACGTGCGAAGTTAGGTTAGGCTCACCTAAGCCTCGACTCCGGGGTTGTGTTTGCCGAGGGGAATTTCGTGCACCCATCAGACCTCGCCGGCCGCGTCGCGGTGGTCACCGGCGCCGCGCAGGGCATCGGGGCCGCCGTCGTCCGGGCCCTCGTCGACCACGGTGCCACCGTCGCCGCCACCGACCGCGATCCGGTCGGTGTCAAGGCCCTGATGGCCGACGACGACACCGGCGCGGTGGTCGCCTACCCGCTCGACGTCACCGACGACCCGGCGGTCACCGCCACCGTGGCCGCGATCGAGCGGCACCTGGGCCCGATCGCGATCCTGGTCAACGTCGCGGGCGTGCTGCACACCTCGCCGGTGACCGAACTCACCGACCGGGCCTGGGCGGACACGTTCGCGGTCAACAGCACCGGGGTCTTCCACACCAGCCGCGCGGTGGCCGGTCCGATGGCCGAACGCGGCGCGGGCAGCATCGTCACGGTCGGCTCCAACGCGGCCGGCATCCCGCGCGCCGGGATGGCCGCGTACGCCGCGTCCAAGGCCGCCGCGACCATGTTCACGATGTGTCTGGGCCTGGAACTCGCGCGCAGCGGCGTGCGCTGCAACGTGGTCTCGCCCGGCTCCACCGACACCCCCATGCAACGCGCCCTGTGGACCGACGCGGACGCCCCGCGACGGGTGATCGAGGGCGACCTCGCCGGCTTCCGCACCGGGATCCCGCTGGGCCGGATCGCCGACCCCGCCGACATCGCCGAGGCGGTCGTCTTCCTCGCCTCGGACCGGGCCAAACAGATCACCATGCACAACATGTACGTCGACGGCGGCGCGACGCTGCACGTGTGACGGACCCTCAGCACCCGCGCCGGGCCACGACCCACACCCGTCCCGCCCGGCTCGGCGGGCACCACCCGCACCCGCACCGCTTCGGCTCGGCGTCCGATCGAGCCGCTCGGACTCCGCGGCATCCCGCCGGAGAATCAAAGGAGCCTCAGGTGACCACCCCAGAAGCCACCGGTCTCGCCACAGTGGGCGCGGCGACCGCGCTGCTCGACGCGTATCGCCCCGGCAGCGCGCGCTTCTTCGCCTCCCCCACCCGCACTCTGCTCAGCCACGGCACGCAAGCCGAAGTCGGGCACGACGAGCGGCCGTTGGCGGCCCGGGTGGCACAGACGCTGGCGGCCGCGAGTCCGGTCGGCGGGCGCAGTGCGATCGTGCTCGGCGCCATCCCGTTCGACCAGGGAGAGCGCGCCGCGCTGGTGGTCCCGGAGGCGGCGACCTGGGGCCCGCCGCTGTCCGCCGACCCGCTGATCGCGCTCGCCGCTCCCGAACCGACCGGCACCGCCTGGGACATCCGCCCGGTCCCCGCGCCCGAGGTGTACGAGGCGGGCGTGGCCGAGGCCGTGCGCCGGATGCGCGCCGGCGCGCTCGACAAGGTGGTGCTGGCCCGCACGCTGGAACTGCGCTCGCCCGAACCCCTGGACATACCCGTGCTGTTGCAGCGGCTGGCCCGCCGCGACCCGCTGGGCTACACATTCGCGGTGCCGGGCGTACGACCCGGCAGCACGCTGATCGGCGCCAGCCCGGAGTTGCTGCTCTCGCGCAGCGGTCGGAGCGTGCTGGCCAACCCGCTGGCGGGCTCCGCCAAACGCAGCGCCGATCTGGCCGAGGACGTGCGCCGCGCGACCGGCCTGCTCGAATCCGAGAAGGACCTGCACGAACACGCCGTGGTGGTGGCCGCGGTGCGCGCCGCGCTCGCGCCGTACTGCGAGACGCTGGAGGTGCCCGAACGGCCGACCCTGGTCTGCACCGCCGCGATGTGGCACCTGTCCACCACCGTCACCGGCACCCTCCCGGTGCAGGACCCGGCCTCCGCGCTGGAGTTGGCCTGCGCGCTGCACCCGACCCCGGCCGTGTGCGGCACCCCGACCACGACCGCGCGCCGCGCGATCGCCGACCTGGAGCCGTTCGACCGGGGCCTGTACACCGGCATGGTCGGCTGGGGCGACGCGGACGGCGACGGGGAATGGGTGGTCACCATCCGCTGCGCCGAGGCGGACACGGACACACTGCGCCTGTACGCCGGGGCGGGTATCGTCTCGGCATCCTCGCCGGCGGCGGAGACCGCCGAGACCGAGGCCAAGTTCGGCACCTTCCTGCACGCCGTGGCGGGTCGGCGATGAGCGCCCCGAACTTCGTGCCCGCGCCCACCTGGCCCGCCGAGTTCGCCGAGCGCTACCGGGCCGCCGGTTGGTGGCGCGGCGAGACGTTCGGCGGCATGCTGCGCGAGCGCGCCGCCGCGCACCCGGACCGGATCGCGATCGTGGACGGCGACCGCCGCTGGACCTACGCGGACCTGGACGAGCGGGCCGACCGGATCGCCGCCGGGCTGCTCGCCCGCGGGATCGGCCGGGGCGACCGGGTGGTCCTGCAACTCCCCAACGTGGCCGAGTTCTTCGGCGTGGTCTTCGCGCTGTTCCGGATCGGCGCGCTGCCGGTGTTCGCGCTGCCCGCGCACCGCGAGACCGAGATCGCCTACTTCTGCGCGTTCACCGAGGCGGTCGCCTACGTGATCCCGGACGTCTGCGAGGGCTACGACCACCGGGCGCTGGCGAGCAGGGTACGCGCCGACCTGCCCTCGCTGAAGCACGTCCTGGTGGTCGGCGACCCCGGCGAGCACACCGCGCTGTCCGACGTGGAAGCCGACCCGGTGGAGATCACCGACCCGCCCCGCCCGGGCGAACTCGCCTTCCTGCAACTGTCCGGCGGCAGCACCGGCGTGCCCAAGCTGATCCCGCGCACGCACGACGACTACATCTACTCGCTGCGCGGCTCCAACGAGATCTGCGCCGTGGACGCGGACAGCGTGTACCTGTGCGCGCTGCCCGCCGCGCACAACTTCCCGCTCAGCTCACCCGGCACGCTCGGCGCGCTGTACGCCGGAGCGCGCGTCGTGTTGTGCCCCAGGCCCACTCCCGACGTGGCGTTCGCGCTGATCGAACGCGAACGGGTGACCATCACGGGCGTGGTGCCGCCGCTGGCGCTGGCCTGGACCGAGGCGGCCCAGCGCGGCGGCTTCGACCTGAGCAGCCTGCGCGTGCTGCTGGTCGGCGGCGCCAAGTTCAGCGAGGAGGCGGCCCGCCGGGTCGCTCCCACGCTCGGCTGCACGCTCCAGCAAGTGTTCGGGATGGCCGAGGGCCTGGTCAACTACACCCGACTCGACGACCCCGACGAGGTGATCGTCACCTCGCAGGGGCGCCCGATCTCGCCGGACGACGAGGTCCGGATCGTCGACGACGCCGACGTGGATCTGCCCGAAGGCGAGACCGGACACCTGCTCACCCGGGGTCCGTACACGATTCGCGGCTACTGGAACGCGCCCGAGCACAACGCGAGATCGTTCACCGCGGACGGTTTCTACCGCACCGGGGACGTGGTCCGCCGGCTCCCCTCCGGCCACCTCGTGGTCGAGGGCCGGGCCAAGGACCAGATCAACCGCGGCGGTGAGAAGGTCGCGGCCGAGGAGGTGGAGAACCACATCCTCGCCCACCCGTTGGTGCACGACGTGGCCGTGGTCGCGGTGCCGGACGCCTACCTGGGCGAGCGCACCTGCGCGTACGTGATCCTGCGCGCCGGCGCCGAACCGCTCAAGCCGGTCGCGATCCGCCGCTTCGTCCGCGAGCGCGGCCTGGCCGGGTACAAGGTGCCCGACCATGTCGAGTTCGTCGAGACGTTCCCGTACACCGGCGTCGGCAAGGTCAGCAAGAAGGACCTGCGTGCCGCGATCGCCGCCGGACAGGCCGAACACCGCACCTGAGCAACGAAGTCCCGCACCCCTTGTCGATTCCGCCCCGAAAGGCCGCACCCGCCATGGCATTGCCGAAGATCGCCCCCTATCCGATGCCGGACGCGGCCGATCTGCCGACGAATCGGGTGGATTGGACCGTCGACCCGACGCGTGCCGTGCTGCTCGTGCACGACCTGCAGAATTACTTCCTGTCCGCGTTCGAGCCGGAGGCCTCACCGGTCACCGAGTTGCTCGCCAACATCGCCCGCCTGAGGGTCGACTGCGCGCGGCTCGGTGTGCCGGTGGTCTACTCCGCGCAGCCCGGCGGCCAGAGTGCCGAACAGCGGGGTCTGCAACAGGACTTCTGGGGTCCGGGGTTGCCGGACGACCCGCACGCGGCGGCGATCGCGCCCGCCGTGGCACCCGGCCCCGCCGACACCGTGCTGACCAAGTGGAAGTACAGCGCCTTCGTACGCACCGAGCTGCGCGCGTGGATGCGCGAACTCGGCCGCGACCAGTTGGTGATCGTCGGGGTGTACGCGCATATCGGGGTGATGACCACCGCGTGCGACGCGTGGATGCAGGACATCCGGGCCTTCGTGGTGGCGGACGCGGTGGCCGACTTCACCTCGGACAACCATCGGATGGCTCTGCACTGGGCCGCCGCGAACTGCGCGGTGGTCACCGACACCGAGTCGCTGTTCGCGGGGAAGTAGATCGGACATGGCGCTTACTCTCGAACTGATCCGCACCGACGTCGCCGACATCCTCGGCGAGGACCCGACGGACATCCCCGACGACGAGAACCTGGTCGACTACGGCCTCGACTCCGTGCGGGTGATGGCCCTGGTGGAACGCTGGACCCGCGAACACGGTGTCGTGGTGGACTTCGCCGACCTCGCGGAGCGGCCCACCCTCGAGGGCTGGGCCGAACTGCTGTCATCCAAGCAGTAGTTCACGGACGAGACGGGTCCGGCGCGCACAGCGCGTGGTCGATCAGCGCCTTGGTCGCCGCGTCCTGGCGCGCACCGCCCGCCTCGTCGTTCTCGTCGACGCCGTTGCGCACGACCAGGACGGCCCGCCGACCGTCGGCGGTGACGCCGTTCTCACCGGAAAAGCCGAGATCGTTGCCACCGTGGTGCCAGTACCGCCCGCCGCAGGTGAGTTCGGTGCTCTCCAGACCGAGCCCGTAGCCGCGCCCGGGTTCGTCCGGGATCGGCACCGTACCGCGCATCTCGGCGAGTTCGGCGGGCCCGAGCAGCCGACCCGAGAGCAGCGCGGCGAGGAACCGGTCGATGTCGCTCGGCGTGCCGTACATCGCCCCCGCCGCGTCGGCGACGGTGTGGTTGAGCACGGTGGTGTCGGTGGGCCGGGTGTCGCCCGGGAAGGTGTGCTGTGCCCGTGCGTGCGGGTACGGCAGATACGGGTCGTCGCCCGGGACCCGGGTGTCGCGCAGGTCGAGGGGGCGCAGGATGCGGTCGCGTACCTCCTCGCCCCACGAGCGGCCGGTGGCCCGGTCGATGATCATGCCCACGAGCAGGTAGTTGGTGTTCGAGTAGGCCCACGCGGTACCCGGCTCGAAGCGGCCGGGCAGGGTGAGCGCGGCGGCGACCAGGTCCTGGGGCCGATAGTGCCGGAAGCGGTTCTCCCGGTAGCCGCGCGCCGAATACAGCGCCGGCACGGCGGAAGGCAGCGCGGTGTAGCCGGGGATGCCGCTGGTGTGTTGGAGCAGGTGCCGCAGGGTGATCCGCCGGCCGTCGTTGCCGTTGCCCCGCACCACCCCCGGGAGCCAGGTCTCGATCGGCTCGTCCAGCCGCAACCGGCCCTCGGCCACCAGTTGCAGGGTGACGGTGGCCACGAAGGTCTTGGTCGTGCTGCCGATCCGGTAGTAGCCGTCCCGGGGCACCGGTCGGCCGGTGTGCGATTCGGCCTCGCCGCTTCGGGCGGTGCGCACCGCGCCGGGCGCGGTGTAGCGCACGGTGACGCCGATCGCGCCGGCGTCGTGGATCGCGTCGGTGTCGCGCTGGAGGCGGGAGGCGACCGGGTCGCGCGCGGCGGACGGCTCGCTCACCGCAGCCGTGGCGGTGGTCGTGGTGGCGAGCACGAGGCCGACCGCGAGCAGACAGGCGGCGCGGTACGGCTTCGAACGCATGGGCGTGGTCGTCGAGTTCATCGCTCGTTCCTCCATGGAGGTGTCCGGGAGCGGCGACCGACGTGGGCGCCGCGTCGGGGGTGGCCGACGTGCGCTCAGGTCTTCGGGGCGAGCAGTCGGTCGGTGAGTCGTTGTACGGCCACCTCGGCGCGCAGCCCGATGTCGTCGCCGTCGTCGGTGCCGTTGACCACGATCACGACGCTGCGTCGGCCGTCCTCGGTGACGCCCATCCGGATCTTGCTGCCCTCGATGTCGCCGCCATGCCCCCAGCGGTATCCGCCGCCCGGCAGCGGTTGGCGCATCAGCCCCAGGCCGTAGCGCACCCCCGGCATGACCTGCTCGAAGTCGGCCGGCATCGGCACGGTCGCGCGCATCAGCGCGAGTTGCGCGGGCGGCAGCAGTCGGCCACCGAGCAGCGCGGTGAAGAAGCGGTCCAGATCGGCGTGGGTGCTGATCATCTCGCCGGCCGCGTCGCCCCAGGACATGGTGCGGATGGTGGTGTCCACCCAGGCGTCCCGGTCCGGGAAGCGGTGGTAGGAGTGCGCGTACGGTTCGGGCAGGGTCGGATCGCCGCCGGGTGCGTAGGTGTCGCCGAGGCCGAGCGGGCGCAGCACCCGGGTGCGCACCTGGTCCGCCCAGGCGCGCCCGGTGACCCGTTCGATGATCATCCCGGCGAGGACGTAACCGGTGTTCGAGTACTCCCAGTTCGGCGTCGGGTCCTCGGGGGCGGCGGGCGGGAAGCTCGGGGCGAACCGCATCGCCGCGTCGACCAGCTCCCGGGCGTTCGTGTCGCGGAACCGCACCTGCTCGAAACCCGCTGCGGTATCCGGGAGTTCGATCGAGTAGTTGTGCAGGCCGCCGGTGTGCTGGAGCAGGTGGCGCACGGTCACCCGGCGTCCGTCGTTGCCGTTGCCGGTGACCACCCCGGGCAACCACCGCTCCACCGAGTCGGCAAGCGAGAGCCGTCCCTCGGCCACCAGTTGCAGCACGACCGTGGCCACGAACGCCTTGGTCGCGCTGCCGATCCGCAGCCGCGCGTCGTGCGGTACGGGCCGCCCGGTGCGCAGGTCGGCCGGCCCCGCGTACGCCTGACTGCGCTCGCGCCCGTCGCGCACCACGATCGCGGCGTTCACGTAGCCACCGTCCCGCAGCAGTTGTTCCGCCTCATGGCGCAATCGGTCCCGGATGGGCGGCCGGCGCTCGGCGGCGGTGGCCGGTGGGGCCAACGCGATCGTCGACCCGGTCAGGGCCACCGCCAGCGCACAGCAGCGACGACGACTCAGGAGGGCGGGGCTGTCGGGGACACGGACCATGGGTACGGACACGACGACTCCTCAGGGGTTCACCGTTACCGCTCCACCATCGCGTGCTCCTGTGCCCGGCCACGACCGTGCGGCCACCCGGACGCGAGGTGGTGGAACCCGGTGCGGCGAGGGTGGGGCAGGCCGAACCGGGGGCGTGCCGCGGCCGCCGCGCCACCGTGCACGGGCGTGGGCGGGACGCTCCCACCGCGGCCGGGCGTTGCCGCAGTGGGAGCGTTTCGCCCCAACGCGGCTGGGCGTCGGCGCAACCGGCTGACTGCGGACGGGCGTTCGCCCCGCCGGCGGACCGTCGACGGGCGGTGGTGCCGCTGTGCCCAGGCGTTCGTGCCGCTATCCCGCCGTTTCCGGTGCTCCCCCTCCGCGGCGCAGCAGGGCGTAGTCCATCGCGGTCCAGGCCATCGCCGTTGCGCCGTCGAGGATGGCCCGGTCGGCCTCCGGGGAGATCGCCGCTTCCGCGAAGGCCGCCTCGTGCGGGCCGCAGGTGCCTCCCGTGATGTCCAGGACCGGATGGATCGTCGGGATCACATGCGAGACGTTGCCCATGTCGGTGCACGCGAAGGGGGGTCGCTCGATCGGGTCCGGGCGGCCCAACTCCCGTGTGTTGGCCCGCCACAGCGCGATCAGGGTCGGATCGGTGCGGAAGTCCAGGTAGTCCGGCTCGGGGCGGGTCAGCCGAACCTCGCAGCCGATCGCCAGGGCGCCGGCCCGGAAGCAGGCCTCGACCCGGTCGCGCAGTTCGGCCAGGTCGGCCGCGTCCGTGGTGCGCAGTTCGTACTCGGCGGTGGCCCGCTCCGGGACCGCGTTGGGCGAGGTGCCCGCCGCCGTGGTGATCCCGTGCACCCGCCAGTCCGTCGGCAACTGCTTTCCCAGCAGGCCCAGGGCGACCTGAGCCACCGTCAGCGCGTCGGCGGCGCTGCGTCCTTCGTGCGGGTTCAGGCTCGGATGGGCGGCGGTGCCGAGGTATTCCACCGACAGTGTGCCGAGCGCGAAGGAGCGGAACTCGGCCACCTCGAACGGGCACGGGTGCACCATCATCGCCGCGTCCACGCCGTCGAAGGCACCCGCGTCCAGGAGCAGCGCCTTGCCCGCGCCGCGCTCCTCGGCCGGGGTGCCGACCACGCGCACGGTCAGGCCCAGCCGGTCGGCGACCGGGCCGAGCGCGAGGGCGGCGCCGACGCCCGCCGCCGCGATCAGGTTGTGTCCGCACGCGTGGCCCAGGCCGGGCAGCGCGTCGTACTCGCACGCGATCGCGACCGTGATCGGGCCGGACCCGATGCTCGCCACGAAGGCGGTGTCCAGGCCGAACGCGGGCGCGGTGACCGCGTAGCCGTGCGCGCGCAGCACGTCCGCGCACCAGGCCGAGGCCCGGTGTTCGGCGAAGGCCGGCTCCGGGTGGGCGTGGATGCGTCGGCTGAGCGCGAGCAATTCGTCCCGATCCGCCAGGACTCGATCGCGGATCGCGGCCCGGTCGGCATCCGAGGCCGGTCGGTCCGCCACGTCGGCCACGCTCATGTTCCGCTCCGCTTCATCGAGATTTCTTCGCCCCGGGGGCACCCTGACGGACCCTCGGAAGATAGCTTAGGCTTACCTAACTTCGCGTGCCGGGGACCGGTACGTGCCGCCTGCCGTCGTCGCGCCCCGGGAGTCTCCACACCATGCGTCACCACCAGGCCGAGACCACCGATCCGGATACCTTCGTCCCGGACCTCGCCGAGGCCGACGTGCCCGCGCCGGCGGCCGGCCCCCACGCCGCCCGGCTGCCGCTGCTCGCCGCCCAGGCCGGCATCGTCTACGCCCAGGCGCTGACCCCGGCGGATCCGGTCTACAACACCGGCGACCGGGTCGAGATCCGCGGCCCGCTGGACGCCGACCTGTTCACCCGCGCGCTGCACCGGGTCGGTGTCGAGGCCGAGACGCTGCGCCTGCTGGTGGTGGCGGACGCCGACGGCACCTCGACCCAACGCGTCCTCGACCGCGAGTTCCCGGTGCACCGCATCGACCTGAGCACCGCCGAGGACCCGACCGTTCGGGCCGAGGCCTGGATGCGGGCCGATCTGGACCGGGCCGTCGACCCGAGCACCGGACCCCTGGTCACCCACGCGCTGTTCCGCTTCGCCGACGACCACCACTGGTGGTACCGACGGGTCCACCACGTCGCCGTGGACGCGTACGCGCTCACCCTGATCGGCCTCCGGGTCGCCGAGTTGTACACCGCCTTCGCCCGCCGGGACCGGCCCACCCCCAACCCCTTCGGCAGCCTGCGCGACCTGGTCGCGGAGGAGGTCGACTACCGAGCGAGCGAAGCGTACGACACCGATCGCGCGTTCTGGCTCGATCACCTCGCCGACCGTCCGCGACCGGTCACCCTGTCCCAGGCCCCGGCAACTCCTCTGCCCGCGGCCCCGATCCTGCGCCGCGCCGTCGAACTTCCGCCCGCCCGCGCCGCCCGGCTCACCGAGGCCGCCTCGATCGCCCGGGCCACCTGGGCCGAGCTGCTGATCGCCGCCACCGCGGGCTACCTGCACCGCACCACCGGCGCCCGGGAGATCACCCTCGGCCTCCCGCTGCTCAACCGGCGCAGCCCCGCCGCGCTGCGCACCCCGGCGATGACGGTCAACATCCTGCCGCTGCGGATCACGGTCCATCCCCGCGACACCGCGCCCGAGTTGCTGCGCAGGGTCGTCCTCGAACTGCGCGCCGTCCGCCGACACCAGCGCTTCCGCCAGGAGGACCTGCTCCGCGAACTCGGCGCCCTCGGTCGCGAACAACCCCTGTACGGGCCGATGATCAACATCAAGGCCTTCGAGGGCGACCTGGATCTGGACGGCTCGGTCGCCCGGGTGCACAACCTGGCCGCCGGCCCCGTCGACGACCTGGCCGTCGGCGTCGTGCCGACCGCCGGCGGCGGCCTGCGGATCGACCTGGACGCCCATCCCGCCCGCTACCGCGCATGCGACCTGGCCGATCACGAACTCGGCCTGCTGCGCTACCTGGACGCCCTCGTCGAGTTGCTGCACAACCAACCCCGGCAGGCGATCGGCCGGATCGACCTGCTCAGCCCCGACGAGGTCGTGCGCGCCACCGCCGGTCGCGCCGAAGCACCCCTCACCACGACCCTGCCCGAGCTGTACTCGCACCAAGTCGCCCGTACGCCCGACGCGATCGCGGTCCGCGCCGGCACGGACGCCCGCACCTTCGCCGAGGTCGACTCGGCCGCCGATCGGCTGGCTCACGAACTGATCGCGGCCGGCGTCACCGCCGAGGTCCCGGTCGCCGTCGCGCTGCACCGCGGCGCGGACACCGTGGTCGCCCTGCTCGCCGTGCTCAAGGCGGGCGGCGTCTGCCAGTTCCTCGACCTGGGCCACCCGGCCCGGCGGATCGCCGACGTGCTGGCCGACACCCGACCCGGCTGCCTGATCGGCACCTCCGACGCGGTCGCGGGCCTGCCCGCGCACGACATCCACACCGTGCTCCTGGACGACCCGAACACCCGCGCCCGACTTGCCGCGCACCCAAACCGCACCCCGCGACCGCCGCGCCCCGAGCACAGCGCGTACGTGATCCACACCTCCGGCTCCACCGGTCGGCCCAAGGGTGTCGCGGTCTCGCACGCCTCGCTGGCCAACCTGTACGCGAGCCACGGCAGCGACCACATCGCGCCCGCCGTCGAGCGCACCGGCCGCACCCGGCTGCGGATCGCGCACAGCGCCTCGTTCGCGTTCGACGCCTCGTGGGACCCGATCCTGTGGATGGTGCACGGCCACGAACTGCACCTGCTCGACGACGCCGGCTACCGCGACCCCACCACACTGCTCGACTACCTGCACGAGCACCGGGTGGACTACCTGGACGTGACGCCCACCTACGCCGAGGCGCTGCTCGCCGAGGGCCTCGACGCCCCCGACCGGCACCACCCCGCCGTCGTGGTGGTCGGCGGCGAGAGCGTGCCCGAGCCGCTGTGGCGACGGCTCTCCGCGATCCCGGGCAGCCGGCCGATCAACCTGTACGGGCCCACCGAGACCACCGTCGACGCCTACTTCTGGGGACCGGACGGCACCGGCGCCCCGGTCCGCGCCTCGCGCGCCTACGTCCTGGACGGCTCGCTGCGGCCGACGCCGGTCGGCGTCACCGGCGAACTGCACATCGCCGGCGCGTGCCTGGCCCGGGGCTACCTGAACCGGCCCGACCTGACCGCCGAGCGCTTCGTCGCCGACCCGTTCGGCGCCGCGCACGGCGATCCTGGCGGCCGGATGTACCGCACCGGCGACCTCGCCCGGCGCCGCGCGGACGGCAGCCTCGAACTCCTGGGCCGGGCCGACGAACAGGTCAAGATCCGCGGCTTCCGGATCGAACCGGGCGAGATCCAGACGGTGTTGGCCGGCCACCCGGACGTCGCGCAGGCCGCGGTGATCGCCCGGGACGCGGCGCACGGCAAACGGCTGCTCGGCTACGCGGTCCCGGTCGCCGGTCGCACCCCGGCCCCCGAGGCGCTGCGCGCGTACCTCGCCGGCCTGCTGCCCGAACACCTGGTCCCGGCCGCGGTACTCGTGCTGCCCGCGCTGCCGCGCACCGCCAACGACAA
Source organism: Embleya sp. NPDC001921 (assembly GCF_053594475.1). Taxonomy (NCBI): domain Bacteria; kingdom Bacillati; phylum Actinomycetota; class Actinomycetes; order Kitasatosporales; family Streptomycetaceae; genus Embleya; species Embleya sp. NPDC001921. The sequence continues at coordinate 132,179 of NZ_JBSFEO010000016.1, read as the reverse complement.
GATCGACCACCGCGCGCTGCCGGACCCGGCGCCACTGGCGCCCGGTCTGCGGGAGGGTCCGCGCGGTCTGCACGAGGAGATCATCTGCGATCTCTTCGCCGCCGTCCTGGAATTGCCCGAACAACCGGCCCGGGACGCCGACTTCTTCGACCTCGGCGGCCACTCGCTGCTCGCCGCCCGGCTCGCCGCGCGGGCCCGGGAGAGCTTCGAGGCGCCGATCGGACTGGCCGACGTCTTCCGCCGGCCGACCCCCGCGGGCCTGGCCGAACTCGTCCGGACGAGCGCGGATCCCCAGCCGCGCCCGGTACTGGAACCGGTGCCGCACACCGGCGACCGACTGCCGCTGTCGCCCGCGCAGCAGCGCCTGTGGTTCATGTACCGGCTCGAAGGACCCAGTCCCACCTACAACATCCCGCTCGTGCTGACCCTGACCGGCGCACCGGAGCACACCGCGCTCGAGCACGCGCTGGCCGACCTGGTGGCCCGGCACGAGACGCTGCGCACGGTCTACCCGGTCCTCGGCGAGGACGGAGCCGAGCCCCACCAGCGGATCCTGACGGTCGATCAGGCCCGCCCCGAACTGCGCCTCGCGGCGTCCGGGGAGACGATCGCCGACGCCGTGCGCCACTGCTTCGACCTCGCCGTCGAACCACCGCTGCGCTGCACACTGTTCCGCACCGACGAGCACACCCACACGCTGGTCCTGCTCCTGCACCACATCGCCGGCGACGGCGCCTCGACCACACCGCTCTCCCGCGATCTGGCCACCGCCTACGCGGCCCGGGTCGCCGGTCGCGAACCGCGGTTCCCGCCGCTCGCGGTGCGCTACCCGGACCATGTCGCGTGGCAGGCCCGCCTGCTCGGCACCGCCGCCGCGCCCACCGCGTCCGCCACCCGGCAGCTCGCCTTCTGGAAGCGCGCCCTCGCCGGCCTGCCGGACGAACTCGCGCTGCCCACCGACCGACCGCGCCCCCAGCTCGCCTCGTACGCGGGCGACACGGTGCCCTTCCACCTCGACGCCACCGCGCACGCGGGCCTGGCGGAGTTGGCCCGAGCGACCGGCACCAGCGTGTTCATGGCCGTTCAGGCCGCGTTGGCCGCGCTGCTCACCCGGCACGGCTGCGGCACCGACATCCCGCTCGGCACGCCGGTCGCCGGGCGCGACGACGACGCCACCGCCGACCTGGTCGGATTCTTCGTGAACACCCTGGTGTTGCGCGCCGACACTTCCGGATCGCCGAGCTTCCGCACCCTGCTCGATCGGGTGCGCGGCACCACACTGGCCGCGTACGACCACGCCGACCTGCCGTTCGACCGGGTCGTGGACGAGCTCAACCCGCCGCGCTCACTCGGCCGGCACCCGCTGTTCCAGGTGCTGATCGCGTGGCAGTCGTTGCCCGACACCGAGTTCGCGCTCGGCCCGCTGACCGCGCGGATGACCGCCGTGCCGTCCGGGACGGCCAAGTTCGATCTCACCCTGAACGTCGGCGAGCAACCCGGCCGGGGCGTCGGCGGGTTCGTCGAGTACCGCACCGACCTGTTCGACCGGGCCACCGTGCTCGGCCTGTCCCGCCGGCTCGCCGCGCTGCTCACCGCCGCCGTCGCCGACCCGGACGCGCCGATCGACACCCTGCCCCTGCTCGACGAATCCGAGCGGCACCGCGCGCTCGTCGAGTGGAACGCCGGGCCCACCGCGACCGCGACCGCCTCGGCCACTCTGGTCGCCCGCTACGAGCAGGCCGCCCGCGCCCACCCCGAGCGGATCGCGGTCGGTTGCGCCGGACTGTCGTTGAGCTACGCCGAACTCTCCGCCCGGGCCAACCGCCTGGCCCGGCTGCTGGTCGCCCGCGACATCGGCCCCGGTGACATCGTCGCGCTCGCGCTGCCGCGCTCCCCGGAACTGGTCGTCGCGCTGCTCGCGGTCGCCAAGGCGGGCGCCGCCTACCTGCCGCTCGACCCGGACTACCCGGCCGACCGGCTCGCCTACATGCTGGACGACGCCGCGCCCGCCGTACTGCTCACCGACACGGCCACCGCACGCCGACTGCCCGCGCACGACCTGCCCCGAATCCCGGTGGACGGCAAGGACGCCGACGCCTACCCCGGTTCCGACCTGCGTCAGGAGCAGCGCAAGCGCCCGCTGCGCGCGAGCGATCCGGCCTATGTGATCTACACTTCCGGTTCCACCGGCCGGCCCAAGGGCGTGCCGGTCACCCACCACAACGTGGGCCGCCTGTTCACCGCGACGGACCACTGGTTCGGCTTCGGCCCGGACGACGTGTGGACCCTGTTCCACTCCTACGCGTTCGACTTCTCGGTCTGGGAGTTGTGGGGTGCGCTGCTGTTCGGCGGTCGCCTGGTCGTGGTGCCGCACCTGGTCAGCCGCGACCCGGCCGAGTTCCTCGACCTGCTCGCCCGCGAACGGGTCACCGTGCTCAACCAGACGCCGTCCGCGTTCCACCAGTTGGTGGCCGCCGACCGGGAGCGGCCCGGGCGCGAACTCGCGCTGCGCTACGTGGTGTTCGGCGGCGAGGCACTGGAGCCGGCCCGACTCGCCGACTGGTACGAGCGGCACGCCGACGACGCGCCGCGGCTGGTGAACATGTACGGGATCACCGAGACCACGGTGCACGTCTCCTATCATCCGCTCGATCGCGCGTCGGCCGCCGCCGGGAGCGCGAGCACGATCGGGGTGAACATCCCCGACCTGCGCGTCTACGTCCTGGACCACCGGCTCCAGCCGGTCCCGCCCGGGGTGACCGGCGAGATGTACGTCGCCGGCGAGGGCCTCGCGCGCGGCTACCTGGGTCGGCACGCGCTGACCGCGACCCGCTTCGTGGCCGACCCGCACGCGGCCCGGTTCGGCGAACGCGGGGCCCGGATGTACCGCTCCGGCGACCTGGCGCGGCGCCGCGCGGACGGGGGCCTGGACTACCTCGGGCGGGGCGACCAGCAGGTCAAGATTCGTGGCTTCCGGGTCGAACTCGGGGAGATCGAAGCGGTGTTGGCCGCCCACCCGGCTGTCGCGGACGCCGCCGTGGTGCTGCGCGAGGACACTCCCGGGGACAAGCGGCTGGTCGGCTACGTCGTCGCCGGGCCCGATGTCACCCGTCCCGATGTCGCCGGTCCCGAGGTCGAAGCGGCCGACGTCGCCGGTCCCGAGGTCGAAGCGGCCGACGGCGAGAGGGCCGGCGTCGAAGGGCCCGCCCTGCGGGAGTACGCCGCCGCGACCCTGCCGGTCCACATGGTCCCCTCCGCCGTGGTCGTGGTCGACCGGCTGCCGCTGACCGCGAACGGCAAGCTGGACCGCAAGGCGCTGCCGCGCCCGGACCACACCGCCTCGGCCGGCGCCGGGCGCGCTCCGCGCGGACCGCGCGAGGAGCGGCTGTGCGCGCTGATCGCCGACGTGCTCGGAGTACCCGCGGTCGGCGTGCACGACAACTTCTTCGACCTCGGCGGCCACTCGCTGCTCGCGGTCCGCCTGGCCGGCCGGATCAAGTCCGCGCTGGGCACGGACGTCGGCATCGGCACGATCTTCCAGGCGCCCACCGCCGCCGGCCTGGACGCCGCGCTGGAGGCGGCCGAGCACAGCGACGCGCTGGACGTACTGCTGCCGCTGCGTCCGGCCGGCTCCACCGATCGGGCTCCGCTGTTCTGCGTGCATCCGGCCGGTGGCCTGTCCTGGTGCTACGCGGGCCTGATCCGGCACCTGCCGGCGGATCTGCCCATCCACGGCCTCCAGGCCCAGGGCGTCGGCCCGGCGACCGCCGGTGAACCGCTGCCCCGGACGCTGGAGGAGTTGGCCGCGCACTACGTCGACCGGCTGCGCGAGGTGCACGAGGAGGGTCCGTATCGGCTGCTCGGCTGGTCGACCGGCGGGATCATCGCGCACGCGATGGCCACCCGGCTGCAGGACCTGGGCCACGAGGTCGAGTTGCTCGCGATCCTGGACGCCTATCCGGCCGAGGGCTTTCGCGAACTGCCGGTGCCCGACCGCGCGGAGGCACTGGAGGCGCTGCTCACCATGGGCGGCTACGGACCGGAGAGTCTGGGCGGCGCGCCGCTGGAACTCGTCGAGGTGATTGCGGTGTTGCGCCGTGAGGGCAGTCCGCTGGCCGGCCTGGACGAGGCCACGATCGAGGCGCTCAACGACATCTACCTCAACACCAACCACCTCGTGCGGGCCTTCGACCACCGGGTCTTCCGCGGCGACGTGCTGTTCTTCCGGGCCACCGTCGACACCATCGACGACACGCTCACCCCCGACACCTGGGCCCCGTACGTGAGCGGTCGGATCGACAACACGAACGTGGCCTGCTCGCACAAGGACATGACCCTGCCCGGCCCGATCGCGCGGATCGCACGTGTGGTCCTGGACCGCCTCACCGAGTTGGAGAACGACTCCCATGACCTCTCGTGACCACGACACCCCGACGAACCCGTTCGACGACGAGGAGGGCGAGTTCCGGGTCCTGGTGAACGAGCTCGGGCAATACTCCCTGTGGCCCGACTTCGCCGCCGTGCCGGAGGGCTGGACGCTCGCGCACGGGCCGTGCGCGCGTTCGGTCGCGCTGGACTGGATCGGCACCCACTGGACCGACCTCGCCCCGGCCGCGCGGTGACCGGGGAGCACACCGAACCGGTTCCCCGGGCGGGCGGCGAGCGTTACGTGCGGGCTCCCGGGGCGAGCGGCGAGCCCGACGAGCCGCTTCCATCGGTAGCCGGCGGGCACACCGAACCCGGTTCCGCGGCGACCGCCGAGCGCTCCCGGCCCGCTCCGCCGGCGACCGCGAAGGGCGCGTCCGCGTGGATCGTGGTGGCCGTCTACACCGCCGCGATGTGCATGAACGGCCTGGACTCGACCATCGTCAATCCGGCTCTGCTGACCATCGCGGAGGACTTCGACCGGCCCGCGGTGGCCGCGAACACGGTCGAGATCGCGTTCCTGGTCGCCCTGGTGGCCGCGCTCCCGGTCGCCGGCCGGCTCAGTGATCGCTTCGGCACGAAACGGGTCTTCCTGGCATCGCTGGCCGTGTTCACCGCGGCCTCGGCCGCGTGCGGCCTGTCCCAGAACCTCGTTTCGCTGGTTCTGGCGCGCGTTGTCCAGGGCCTGGCCGGCGGCCTGTTGACGCCGGTCGGGATGACCATCCTGTTCACCGCGTTCGCGCCGCACGAGCGCATGCGGCTGGCCAAGTGGCTGATCGTGCCGACCGCGCTGATGCCCGCGCTCGGCCCACCGCTCGGCGGCTTCCTGACCGAACACCTCTCCTGGCACTGGCTGTTCCTGGTCAACGTGCCGATCGGCACAGCCGCCGTACTGCTCGGCCTGTTCGGGCTGCGCGAGCACCGCGCCGGTGTGGTCGGGCCGTTCGACCGCACCGGGTTCTGGCTCACCACGCCGACCCTGGCGCTGCTCACCTACGCGCTCGGCTTCGGACCGTCGCAGGGGTGGACCACGCCCGCCATCGCGATCGCCGGAATCCTCGGCCTGGCCCTGTTGCTCGCCTCGATCGTGCACCAACTCCGGGCTTCGGAACCCTTGTTGCGACTCCGGCTGCTCGCCGACCGGGCCTTCGGCTCGGCGACCGCGCTGGCTCTGGTCACCTCGGCCGGGCTGATGGGGGTGCTGTTCGTCTTCCCGCTGCTGTACCAGGCGGCGTTGGGCGCTTCGGCTCTGGACGCGGGGCTCGGGGTGTTTCCCGAGGCGGTCGGCCTGATGTTCGCGTCGCAGGTGGTGGACCGGCTGCTGCCCCGACTCGGCCCGCGCCGGCTCACCACACCCGCGCTGGTCCTGGCCGCGCTGGTGTTCGGCGCGCTCGCGCTGCCGGGGGTCGCGGACAACGCCTGGGCGGTGCGGGTGTTGATGTTCTGCGTCGGGCTGGTGCTGGGTACGGCGGTGTTGACCGTACAGATCGCCGGGTTCGGTGAGATCGAGCCCGCCGACATGGGCCACGCGATGGCGCTGTTCACCATCGTGCGCACGCTCGGCGGCTCGCTCGGCATCGCGGCCGGTGCCGCGGTGATCGAGGCGGGCGGCGGTTCGGGCCACGACGCCGACGCGCCGGGGCCGTATCGCGCGGCGATCTGGGTCACCGCCGGACTGGTCGCGCTCGGCGCGCTGTTCGCGCTGCGCCTGCCACGCGAGGCACCGGCGCCGCCACCGTTCGAGGACGACGACGAGGAGGGTCCCGGGACGGGACCCGGCGCCGAACCCGGGACGGGACACGGAGCCGAGGCGGGACACGGAGCCGAGGCGGGAGCGGGTCTCGGGACCGCTCCCGAACCCGAGTCCGCCCGCCCCGATTCGGCCGAGGCCTCAGCGCCCGTCCGAGGCTGACAGCAGGCCGACGAGCCCGACGGCGAGCCCGCCGCGCCAACAGGCGTAGTCGTGGCCGCCGTCGAACTCGGTGTAGGTGAGCGGATATCCGCGTTCCAGCAGCACATCGCGCAACCGGCGGTTCTCCGCGACGAGCATCCACTCCAGCAGTCCCACCTCCAGGTGGAACCGGATCGGCAGGCGCTCGCTCGTGGCGAACCGTCGGGTCAGCCATTCCGGTCCGTCGTTGCTCTCGTCCGGGTCGGGCCACCAGAACGACCCGGACTGGGACAGCGCGTTGCCGAATCGCTCCGGTCGACGATACGCCCCGAACGCCGCAGTCAGCCCACCCGCGCTCTGCCCGACGAGCACGGTGTGCGCGGGGTCCCCGCTCACCCCGTAATGCCGGCCGGCCCACGGCAGCAGCACGTCCGCGAGCCAGTCCACGAACGATTCGCTGCAGGTGAGATCGGCCATCCGCCGCTCCCGACCCATCGTGTCCACGAGCAGCGCGACGGTGGGCGGGATCCGACCGTCGGCGTGCAGGTTGTCCAACGTGTCGCCGATCTCGAGCACCGAGCCCCAGACCTCGCCGTCCAGCAACACCGCCACCCGGTAAGGCTCGTGCCGCACACCGGCGGGCACCAGCGCACTCACCCGGCGTCCGTCCACCGTGGTGTCCAGCCGCGTCCCGCGCGGTACGCCCGGTCGGCGCCGCGCCCACGGCTGCGCGGGCGCGTGCGGCAGCGCCAGCACCGAGGACGGGTTGCGCCCGTCCCGCGCGGCCAGTGTGGGCGCGTGGTTGTACGGGTCTGGCACCGCCGCGTCCAACACGCCCAGCCAGGCCGCGCGATCGGTGCGCAACGTCCGGTCGCGCGCACCGGTGCCGACGAAGAACTGGTACGACGCGCGCAGGTCGGCGGGCAGCCGATGGGTGATCGCCCACACGTCGGTGCCGGCGACCCGGCGCATCAGGTGCGGCGTCAGATCGCCCGCGTGCCGGTCCCGGTCGGTGAACGTGTGCAGCAGCGCGAGCACGTCGTTCGCGGGCGCCGCCGGGTCCTCCCGCCAGACGAAGGTGACCAGGCGCTGCCCGGGGTCGGCCGGATCCGGCTCGACCAGCGGGGCGCCGGCCTCCTCGACCCGGGCCCAGAACTCGGCGCAGGCGTCGGCTCGTCCGGCGGCGACCGCCTCGGTCAGCGCGTGCAGGATCGGTGTGTCCATGATGCTGGTCGCTTTCTGCGCGAAGACGAAACGGGCGGTCGGGATCCCACCGGCGGCATCGTGGCCCGGTCCCACGAACCGCCACGCGATCGGGCCGGGTCTCGACACGGGCTCGGCCCCGGTACGGGTCGGCACGGGCTCGGCCCCGGTGCGGGTCGGCATGGCCTCGATACGGGTCGGCACGGGCTCGACTCGATACGGGCTCGGCCCCGGGCGCGTGACGCTCCCGGGGCCGACCACTGCCGATGACGGCAGGTCAGGAGGTGGCGGACAGCGCCTTGTTCAGGTCGTTGAGCACCACGTCGGCGGCCAGCGGACCGCCTCGGGTGGACCACACCGAACCGTCCACGGGGACCACGTGGTTCTTCCTGACCGCGTTCAACTCCTTGTACGCCGGCTTGTCCTGGACCTCCTTGAGCGCGCTCGCGCCGTCCGAGGTGAGCGTGCCCAGGAACAGCCAGTCGCCGTCGATCTCGGAGATCTTCTCCAGGCTCAGCGCGGGGGTGTGCGCGTTGCCGTCCTTGTCCTGCGCCTTGGGCCGGGTCAGTCCCATGTCGAGCGCGACGCCACTGGCGAACTGGCGCTTCTCCATCCAGCTCGGGCCGTTCGGGTTCCAGCGCACGATGCTCACCGCGGCGCCCTTGTTCGCGGCCAGGTCCTCGCCGGTCTTCTTGGCCTTGGCCTCGTAGTCGGTGATCACCTTGTTCGCCTGGTCCAGCTTGTTGACCGCGTTGCCGATGCCCCGGAAGGACAACTTCCAGTCGTCGGTGGGCGCCATCGTGACCAGCGTCGCCGGGGTGATCTTGCGGAGCTGCTTGAGCACCTGCTCGTCCTGCATGTCGCCGGCCAGGATCAGGTCCGGCTTGGCCGCGATCACCTTGTCCATCACCGGCTGGAGCAGGTTCCCGACCACCTCTATGCCCTTGACCTTGTCGGCCAGATAGGCCGGCGGCTTGTCCAGGCCCTGGCCGTTGGTGATCCCGACCGGCTTGACGCCGAGCGCGAGCACCGCGTCCAGGTCCTCCTGGGTGAGCACCACGATCCGCTGGGGAGCGGCCGGTACCTGGACGGCGGTGCCGGTCGCGTCCTTGACGGTGCGCGTACCGCCGGCCGAGTCGCCGCCCGCCGGCGCGCCACTGCCCTGGCTCGCGGCGGGCTTGCCGTCGGACTTCGAGTCGGAGTCGGAACCGCACCCGGTGAGCAGCAGGCCGGCCGCCCCCGCCACGGCGAACAGCCGAACCACGCGCCGCCGGGCGGTCGCGAGCGAGCGATGAGAAGAGGACATCTGGGACTCCGGGCGCGAGGAAGGGCGGGGGCCGGGGCACGGCACGACCCGCGAGGTCGTGCTTAGGTTAGCCTTACCTTCCATGAGATCCGCAAGGTGGTACGAGTCCCCATCGATCCGGGTGGCCCATGTCACGCCCGGGCGGCGCGGGTTCGATGCCCCTGCGGGGGATCTCGGCCGCCCGTACGGGTGACGGCGGCGTGATCGGGCGGCTCGGGCCGGGCGCCGGTCCGTACGGTTTCCCGCATGAAGCGGACCACCGTGACGCGTTCGATGTTGTCGATGGCCGCAACGGCCGTGCTCGTGCTCGCCGGTCTGGCCGCCCCGGCCACGGCCGACCCGCCCGCCGGCGGTTGCCTCGCCGACCGGTTGACGCGACTGAGCACGCTCCGGCACCGCCTGGACGAGCTGGCCTTGAACGGACTGGCCGGCAACAGCCAGTACTGGTACGTCGACCACCGGCGCTGCACACTCACGATCGCGACGCTGCGCGGCGCCGCCGACCCGGCCACGGCGGCCTTCCTGCACACCGCCCGGATGGTGCCCGCGCTGGTCGAGATCACCGAACTCGACGCGCCGATCACCACACGCGTGGCCACGCGGCCGGCCACGGGCCCCGGCACCCGGGCCGCCACCGGATTCCACGGCGGCAGCACGCTCTACAGCGGGCTCACCGGCACGGTCTTCATCTGCACCGCCGGCTTCAACGGATACCGCGCGAACACGACCGGTACGGCGGGCCATTGCGCCCGCGACGCACCCACCTGGTACGACGGCACCGGCACCTTGATCGGCACCGTCGACGAATCCCGCTTCCCCGGCGCCGACTGGGCCGTCATCCCCGCGGCCGAGGGCCTGGCCCTGACCTCCGACATCCTCGACGGCGACTCCACCACCACGATCACCGGCTTCGCCCGGCCCCGACTCGACGACCGGGTCTGTGGCACCGGCGCCACCAGCGGCACCCGCTGCGGCACCATCGACGCCACCGACGTCACGGTCAACTACCCCGAGGGCCCGGTCACCGGCCTGGCCCGCAGCACCCAATCCGGCGCCGCCGGCGACTCCGGCGGCCCGGTCCACACCGGCCACACCGGAGTCGCCCTGATCAGCGGCGGCCCACCCGAAGGCGCCCCCACCTTCCTCCAACCCCTGAACTTCTGAGCCCCGTACCCGGGGGCATCGAGACGCTCAGCGACCCGCCCGTAACCGCCCCCGCCTTCCACCGACCCCCCGAACCTCCGAGCCCCCGGGAGCGCCCGGACGTTCAGCGACCCACCCGAAACCGCCCCACCCTCCACCGACCCCCGAACTTCCGAGCCCCACCTCCCGGGAGCGTCGAGACGCTCAGCGGCGGAGGAGTTCGAGTTGGGTGGTGAGGGTGTCGATGCCGCGGTAGGTGAGGCCGACGAGGGCAACGTGTTTCCAGCGCAGGATGCCCTCGGCGTCGATGATGAAGACGGCTCGGCGCAGGGCGCTGCTGCCCAGGCCGATTCCGTAGGCCTGGACCACCTTGTGCTCGGTGTCGGCGAGCAGCGGCATCCGCAGGTCGTATTTGCGGGCGAATCGCTCGTGGCTGTCCAGGTCCTGCGGGCTGATCCCCCAGACGGTGGCGTCCAGATCGGTGAATTGTTCGAAGCCGGAGGAGTATGAGCACAGTTGCTTCGTGCAGACCGCCGTGTCGTCGCCGGGGTAGAAGGCCAGCACGACCGGGCGGCCGCGCTGGGCGGACAGGGTCAAGGGGGCGCGCTCGGCCTCGCCGTCGGTCAGGTGCACCGCGTCGAGGGTGAAGTCCGGCGCCGGGGCGCCGATTTCGGGGGTTTTGGACACGTCGTGGTCTCCTCGGGCGGGGTGGGCGGCGGCGTGCGGGCCGGCGCGCTGGGCACCGAGACGCTACCCGGCGTCGCTCACGGCCGTGCCGGCGCCATCCGCCGGACCAGGAGCGCGATCGCCGGGAGCGGGAAGAGCAGCAGGAACAGGTTGGGCAGCCACCATTCGGGCGCGAAGTCGCCGCGCATCACCCAGAACGCGATGGCCTGGAGGCCCGCGGTGCTGGTCAGCACGAGCGAGATCAGCATCAACGGGTGGGCGTTCCCGGCCGCGGTACGTCGGCCCAGGCGCAGCGCGGCCAGACCGGTCACCGCGGCCGCGAGGTCGAGCGGCACGAACGAGTAGTTCCAGTCGCCGATCACCGGATCGGCGTAGTCCTTGTACGCGTACTCGGCCGGGATCAGCGCGAACAACGTGACGGTCCAGTAGATCAGGAAGCCCACGTCGGCGATGGTCATCGAGACCCGGGTGAAGCACATCAGGTCGGCGCCGCGCGAGCGCACGGCCGTGCTACTCATGGGTCGTCCCGCCGTTCAGGGAGAGCACCGCCACGCCGACGACCACCAGCGCCATGCCGAGCACCGTGCCCGGCCGGAGCGGCTCGTCGTACAGGAGTACGCCGCCGGCGAGTGCGCCGACAGTGCCCAGGCCGGACCAGATCGCGTACACCGGGCCCACGTTCAGCGTCTTCAACGCCTGCGCGAGCAGCACGAACGCGAGCAGGTAGCCGACCGCGACGACCGCGCTCGGGACGAGCCTGGTCAGTCCGTGCGAGGCGCGCAGCGACAGGGTCGCGGTGACCTCGGCCAGGATCGCCCCGCCGACCAGCAGTCCCGCGATCACGCCGCGCCGCCTCGGGTGCGGATCAGCTCGGTCAGCAGCGCGCGCAGGTCGGTGTGCGCGGCGTCGTGCGGAACGCCCAGGTCCAACAAGCGGGCCGCCCACCAGCCGTCCACCGCCATCCGGACCAGGTCGGCGACCGCCGGGTCCAGGCCGTCCGAGGCCAGCCGGCGCTGCCAGTGCGCATAGCGCTCGCGCAGGCAGGCCAGCACCTCGGGGCCGCCGGCCGCGGCGAGCAGCGCGAGGGGGACCTGGTCGACGCCGCTGCGGTCGCCGGTCGGTGACTCCGCCGGGATGCTCGCGTCCAGCCACGCCAGCGCGAACGCCCCGGGCGGGCAGCCCGGTTCGGGCAGCGCGGCCTCGAATCGGTCGGCCAGTCGTTCGACCACGCCCTGTACCAGCGCCTGCTTGCTCGGGAAGTGGTGCAGCAGTCCGCCCTTGCTGACGCCGGCCTCACGGGCCACCGCGTCCAGCCGGACCGCCTCCACACCGTCCCGGACCAGTATTCGTTCCACCGCGTCCAGCAGTCGATCGCGCATCGGCGCACCCCTGTCCCGCTCTGGATTCGTCCGGACCGTCCGGACGGTCGGGAGCAACGGTAGCAGCGAATCACCCCGGCGCACGTGTCCTCGGGTCGGGTGATCCACCGTGCGCCGCACGGGAGTTGCCGCGTCGCGGGGCGGGAGGGGCCCGGCTGGGGACCGGGCGGGTCGCCACTCGGCAGGGGTCGGCGGGGTTTCGGTGAAACCCGAACGGGTCGTCGCCCGGCGGCTCGGGACACCGAGCCGGAGGGCGGACGGGGGCGGGGCCCGGGTCGCTCGGTGGGCTCGCCGACGCGGAGTGGTGGCCGACGGACTCCCGGGCGAGCGGCTTCGCGGCCGCCGACCCGGGCGGCGGTCAGCCGGCCGGCGCCGCGCCCGAGGCCGACCCGGCACCGGCCGGGTTCTCGTCCGTGGAACCGCCGGAGGGGACCGCGGACTCGGCTCCGGACGAAGAGGCGGACTCGGCTCCGGACGAGGAGTCCGTCGAGGCCTCGGCGCTCGACCCGGAAGCGGCGTCGCTCGCCGCCTCGGACGAGGCGTCCGTCGGGGTCTCGGAAGCCGATTCCGAACTCTGCACCGCCGGGCTGTCCCCGTCGGTGTCGTCGTCCCCGCCGCCTGAGCCGTTCACCAGCAGGCTCACCACCACGATCAGCGCGATCACCGCGACGATCGCGACGACCGCGCCGATGATGTACGCGAGCCGCCGGCGCGGGGGCGGCGGAGCCGCCGGATCGTCGGGCAGCGGCACGGTGGGCGACCGAACCCGGAGCGGCGGCGGCGAAGCGGGTCGAGTCGGCTGCGGCTGTTGCTCCACGGCGGCCGGCTCGGCGGCGGGTACGGCCGCAGGTGCGGCGGCGCCGGGCATGCCGGCCGGATGTACGGGTGCCGGCACGGTCGTTCCATCCGCGCCCACCGGCCCCACCGCTCCCGCAGACCCTTCCGGGCTCGTCGAACGTTCCGACCCCGCCGGCTCCCCGGCCGCCGCGGGCCGCGCGAACTCCGTCGGCGCGGCCAGTTGCCGCGCGATGTTCCGCGCCCCGCTGTCGGTCACGTTCGCCGCGAGCAGCAGTCGGACCCGGTCCGCGTCCGGTCGCCCCGCCGGGTCCTTGTCCAACAGGCCCAGGATCACCTCGGTCAACGGCCCCGCCCGGCGCGGCCGCGGCGGCGGCTCACCCAGCACCGCGGCCATGCTCGCGTACGCCTGCTCGCGCCGGAACGGCGATGTGCCCTCCACCGCCTGGAAGAGCGTGCAGCCCAGCGAAAACAGGTCGGCGGCCGGCGTGGCGGCGTCCCCGCGCAGCCGTTCGGGCGCGATGTACTCCAGCGTCCCGATCACCCCCGACCCGGTCAGCCCCGCGTCGTCCTCGTGCACCGCGATGCCGAAGTCGACCAGCGCGATCCGCCCGGTGGGCGCGAACAGCACGTTCGCGGGCTTGACGTCGCGATGCACGATGCCCAGCGCGTGCGCCGCGGCCAGCGCGTCCACCAGTGCGGTCCCGACCACCCGAACCTGCTCCACCGTCAGCGGGCCGTCCTCGGCGACCACCTCGGCCAGCGTGCGGGACGGCACGTACTCCATCACGATCCACGGCACGCCGTCCTCGACCACCACGTCGTGCACGCTGACGATGTGCGGATGCTCGCGCAGCCGCGCCGCGTTCCGTGCCTCGCGCATGGCCCGGGCGACGCGCTGCTCGCGCTCCGCGTCCGGGAGCCAATCGCCGATGCTCACCTGCTTGATCGCGACCTCGACGTGCAGCAGCTCGTCCATCGCGCGCCACACCACACCCATGCCCCCGAAACCCAACTGCTCGAGCAGCCGGTACCGGGCGGCGACAAGACGTCCCGAACCCCGCGTGTCCATGGCAGGCCCACCCCCCGAATGACAGTGTGGGCCGGATTCGGTCACGGCGCCGGCAAACGGACATCCCGGATCGCGCCGATATCGCGCCGATCCGGAGGAACAGGTGCCGGAATTCGTTCCCGACTCGTTGTCCGGACCCGCGCGCGAGTCTCTGCCGTGAGGGTGCTCGATCCGGCACCATGACGTAATGAGCCGTGTGGAGAAACGCACGTCGACCGAACCGCTGTTGCCCGCGCCGGCGCCGCGAGCCCTGCCGCCCCTGGCCACGCTGCCCGTCTCGCTGATCGTGTTCGCGGTCTTCGCGGTGCAGACGGCGGTGTCCTCGCGCTACGGCTTCCATCGCGACGAGCTGTACTTCGTCGTGGCCGGCCGGCACCTCGCCTGGGGTTACGTCGACCAACCTCCGCTCACCCCGCTACTCGCCCGCGTGTCCGCTGAGTTGTTCGGGGACGACCCGCAGGATCTGCGGATATTCGCCGCGCTCGCGTGCGCGGCCACCGTGCTGGTCGTCGCGCTGATAGCACGCGAGTTCGGCTCCGGCCGGTCCGGCCAACTGCCGGCGGCGGCCTGCGCGGCCACGTCCGGCATCGTGCTCGGCGTCGGTCACCTGTGGTCCACCGCGACGCTGGACATCCTCGCGTGGCTCCTGGTGGCGTGGTTCGTGCTGCGCCTGTCGCGCACCGGCGACGGGCGCTGGTGGCTCGCGGTCGGGGCCGCCGTCGGCGGTGCGATGCTCAACAAGTACCTGGTCGGCTATCTCGTGGTCGCGCTGCTCGTCGGCCTGTTCGCGGTCGGTCCCCGGGACGTGTTGCGCAGCCGTTGGCTGGGCGGGGGCGTCGCGATCGCGGTACTGCTCGGCACGCCCGGTCTGATCTGGCAGGCCGGCCACGACTGGCCGCAGTTCACCGTCGCGGGCGGCATCAGCTCGGACGACGGAACGACCAACCGGATCATGTTCGTCCCGCTGCAAATCGCCTACCTGTCCCCGCTGTTCGTGCCGATCTGGGTGGCCGGCGGGATCCGCCTGTGGCGTTCGGAAGAACTGCGCTGGGCCCGCTCGATACTGTTCGGCTACCTGGTCCTGTGCGTCCTGGTGGTCGGCTCGGGCGGCAAGTCGTACTACGCGCTGCCACTGCTGTTGGTCCTGGTCGCGGCGGGCTGCGAGCCGACCGTGCGGTGGGTCGCGTCCCGGCCCACCAGGCGGGTACCGGTCGGCTCGATGCTGGTGATCGCCGCCGTCACCAGCGCGGTGATCTCGCTGCCGCTGCTGCCGGTCGCCAAGGTGAACGCGGTGAACGGGATCAACCCGGAGCAGGGCGAACAGATCGGCTGGCCGGAACTGGCCGACGCCGCGGCGGTGGCCTGGGCGCGGATTCCGCCCGAACAACGCGATCGGGCGGTGCTGTTCGCGGGCAACTACGGCGAGGCGGGCGCGCTCGACCGGTACGGTCCCGCCCGCGGACTGCCCAAGCCGTACTCGGGCCACATGTCCTTCGCCGACTGGGGGCCGCCGCCGGATCGCGCCGACGGCCCGGTGGTGATCGTGCGCGAGGGCGAGGTCACACAACGGTTGCGGGACTTCGTGGACTGTCGCCTCGTCACCCGGGTGGACAACGGCAAGGGCGTCGACAACGAGGAGCAGCACGCGGTGGTCGAACTGTGCGCGGGCACGGCGCGGCCCTGGTCGAGTCTGTGGCCCGACCTGCGGCACTTCTACTGATCGACGAAAGCCGACCGGAACCGGCCCGGGCCGAACGCGGCCGGGGCGATCCGGACCGGCCCGGGTCGGCCTGGGTCGGCCTGGGTCGGCCTGGGTCGACCCGCGCCTACCCGCAACCCACCGTCGCACGGTGCCCGGATCAGCGGTCGACACCCGGTTCGACCGCCCCGGGCAAGCCCCGATCGGCCCGTGCCGCGCCCGTAGGATGCGGCCACGCAGGGAGGAGCGTCATGGTGAATGCGAGTCCGCCCGGCTATCGCACCGGCGGCGAGGGGCGGCCCGGATCGTTGACCGGCTCGGCGTACCGGGAGATCCGGCGGCGGGTGCTGCACCTGGAACTCGCGCCCGGCGCGCGCTTCACCGAGAAGGCGGTGGCCGGCGAGCTGGGCATGAGCAAGACACCCGTGCACGAGGCGCTCGCGCTGCTCGCCGAGGACGGCTTCGTCGAGGTCATCCCCCGCAGCGGCTACCGGGTCTCGCGGGTCACCGTACGCTCCGCCCGCGAGCTGTTCGACCTGCATCGCGCGCTGGAACAGGACGCGGCGGCGTCGGTGGCGCGCCGGCCGACCGAGGTCACCGCGCTGGTGGCCCGCGAGGACGCGTGGGTACGGACCCGGCGACCGGTCGAGGGTCCGGACGCGTGGCTGGACCGGTACACCCGGCTGCATCTGCTGCTCACCGAGCCGGTCGGCAACCGGCACCTGCGCCGCGCGCTGGGTGGGACCCTGCACGCGCACCACCGGCTGATCCGGCTGTGCGTCGCCGCCGACGGCCCGCATCCACGCGCCATCGCGGGCGACGACGCGCCGCTGCTGGAGGCACTCGCGGCGGGCGACCCGGGCGCGGCACGGCGCGCGGTGCACATCCGGCTGACCGGATGCCGGGAGCGGGTGCTGGACACGCTGCTCTCCAGCGACGCGCTGCCGGACGTGAACATCGCGGGGCCCGCGTCCCGACTGTGATCGTTGGGCCTGCGTCCCGACTGGAATCACCGGGCCGGCGTTCCCACCCTGCTGATGGCCGGCTCGGCGTACCGCCAAGACCGCCCACCCCCGACCACCCCCGACCACCCGGGCTCACCCGGGCTCACCCGTCGCGCAGCAGCGTGCCCAGGTCCAGGTCGAGCAGGTCCGCCGGCGGTTCGGCGCCGAATCCGTCGCCGTCCGCACGGCCCAGCCGCGCGGCGACCGGCGGCACCAGCGCGGCGACCACCGCCGCGCCCAGGGCCCGGACGCCGACCTCGACCGCGCTCGCCGCGGCCTCCGGATCACCCGCCGAGAGCGCGGCCCGCAGCGCCCCGTGATCCGGCGCCGGCCAGCGCGGATCGCCGAGCGCGGCGGCCAGGCACACATGCCGGAGGTGGTGGCGCAGCACGTAGTGCTCGACCTCGGCGGCCCGCCCGTTCCCGGCCCGCTCGGCGAGCGCGGCGCCCAGCGCGAGCCAGCCCAGCGGCTCCGGCCCCACGTCCGTCCCGGAGCGAGAGCCGGACCGGTGACACCTGCCCGGTACGCCCGCCGCGACCACGTCCGCCGCCGCCCGCCGCCACGCGTCCGCCGTGTCCTCCAGCCCGCGCGGCGCCGTCGCGTCCCGCCGCCTCGCGGCCAGCCGGGCCAGCAACGTCTCGATCGTCAGGCGCAGTTCGAGCAGTTCGCGGATGTCGCGCAGGGTGACCGGCATGACCAGGTAGCCCGAATGCGGCGCGACCGCGACCAGGCTCTCGTGGGTGAGCAGATTCAGCGCCTCGCGCACCGGCGTCTTGCCCATCCCCAGGACCGCCGCCAGTTCCCCCTCGCTGAACACCGTGCCGGGCACCATCTCCAGGCGCAGGATCCGGCCGCGGATCGCCTCCCGGGCGAGGGCGGTCCGGCTTTTCGTGGGCGCGGTCGGGCTCGGCGTCATGTCCGGATTCTCCTCGCCTCCCGGCCGCGTTTCGGCTCGGCGGCGGGGATCGGCGAAGATCGGCAAACCGGTGGGTGGACCGGATCGAGGAACGCGCCCGACCCGCGCACCGACCTCGACGCGGCCGACTTCACGCTTGCCCGGGGGGACTAATATCTCAGGGAGCCGAGTCGGCGACAAGGACACGGGGGCGCGCCGGCCCCGGATGGTGTCCACGACGTGGGGCCTTTGCCATCGCCGGCGCCGACTGCTGCGATGATCCTCGCGACGAGGAAGGTGGTTTCGGATGACCCGCGCGGCCCGCACGCCGACCGGCGCTGCTCCGGAGCGCGCCCGTTCGGTTGCCGGTCCTCCTCCGACGACGCGAGACCGGGCCTACCATCGGAATCGTGTCGAAGGCTCCACCGACCGCATTCGCGAGCCGCACCCGCACGCCATCCCCTCGGGACGAACGACCTTGGACATCGACATATGACCGCGTCGCAGCACACCCGATCCGCATCCCCCGTCACGCTCCTGCGGGAATGGCACGAGCGCGCCGACGGCGCCGCCCTGCACGAGGCCCTGTTCATCGGCTTGGGCGTCGACCTGCCGTTCCTGGAGCGTGTGGCCGTACCGCTCGCCCGCGACCTCTCCGCCCGCGTCGCGATCCTGGGGGACGCCGCGCAGGAGGCGCACGACCCGGTCGAGGTGCGCGGCGCCGGCCGTGACTACCTCTACGCGCCCACCGTCTGTCCCGGTGGCCTGCGCGCCAAGCTGGTCGTGCTGCTCGGCGAGCACGCGTGCCGGATCGCGATCGGCGGCGGCAACCCCGCGCTGCCCGGCTGGGCCGACGACCGGTCGTGGACGGTGGTCGAGACCGAGCAGGACGCGTCCAACGCGCTGCTGGCCGACGTCGCCGACTGGCTGGACAAGCTGCCCGACCTGGACGGCGTCGCGATGGCTCCCTGGGCCGGCGAGTACCTGCGCGAGATCGCCGGGCTGCTGACCGAGCGACACATCATGGCGGACGAGACGCCCGGTCCCGAGGCCCGACTGCTGGACAACCTGGACCGTTCGCTGCTGGCCCAGGTGCCGGCCGGTCCGGTCGAGGAACTGCACGTGTACGCGCCGGCCGTGGACCCGACGGGCGACACGCTGCGCGAGCTGATCGCGCGGCTGTCCCCGGCGCGGGTGCGGGTGGGCGTGCACGAGAACTGGTCCGGCTACACCGGCGCGCTGCTGCGGTCCGCGCTCGCCGGCCGCCCGGCCGACGTGCTCGTACTGCCCGAACAGCGGCCGGCGCACGGCCGGTTCGCGCAGTGGCGGATCGGTGAGCACTGGTTCGCGCTGACCGGCAACGCCGACCTGACCCGGGCCGCGTTCGCGGACACCGCGGCCACCGGCGGCGGTCTCGACCTCGCGGTACGCACGGTCGGCACCGACGTGCTGCCGCTCGGCGCGGGCCGCACCACCTCGCCCGCCGGCCTGGACGCGCTGCGCGGCGTCGCGGCCGGTGCCGACCTCGTCCTGCTCGGCGCCCGAGCGGACGGCGCGGGACTGCACGTGGTGCTGTCCGAGGCCGCCCGCGAGCCGGTCACGGTGAGCACCTCCGCCGACGGATCTCCGGGCTCCTGGCGGGAGTTGGGCACCATCGCGAGCGGTGCGACGAGCGCCGGCTTCCCGCCCGCGGCCGGTCTGGGACCGGCGGTACGGGGCAGTGTCACGCGCGCCGACGGCAGTGTGCTGCACTCCGCGGCGGTGTTCGCGTACAGCCCGGCCGCCGCCGCGCGACCGAGCGGAACACGGCTCACCCCGCGCCCGGCGCCCGCGACTGTCACGCCGCCGACGCCGCGGCCCGCCGCGCCGACCCCCGTGGTCGCGCCGCGCCCGGTCGAGGCCGCGGCCGCACCACGGGCCACACCCACGCCGCGCCCGTCGACACCTGCTCCGAGTCCGGCCGCGATTTCGTCGCCCGCGCCGGCCCCCGCGCCCGTCGTACCCGCCGCGCCCGCCGTGACGTCCGCGCTGCACGTCCCCGCCCGCACCGACCTCGAACCGACCCCGGCCCTGCCGGTCGAGGACAGCCCGTACGCCGACGCGATCGAGGAGTTCGCCGCCCACGGCTGGGTCGCCGGCATCGAGGACGGAATCTGGCGGATCACCGGCTCGTTCGGCAACCCGGTCCCGATCGCGGCGGTGGCCGCGACGCGCCTGGCGCAGTACGGCGAGGCGGTGCTGATCCAGGCCGGCAACGAGCGCCGCTGGGCCTTCATGGCCTGGGACGCGCCCGACCTGACGCTGCTCAACTGGCCCGCGCGGAACTGGCGCAGCTATCAGATACGTCCGCCGGCCGACCCCGAGTCGCGCTTCCGGGGCGGCGATCTGGCGAGCGTCCCGGGCCGGGTCGGCCCGCTCAACCGCCAGATCGGCGACCCGCCGCCGGCCCTCCTGCGCGTCCTCGACGAGGTCGGCATCGGCTTCGCCGAACTGGTCAAGACGCTCCAGCAGATCGGCGGCTGACCCCTCCCGGCCCCACGCCGCCACCGGACCCGCGTTCGCGCGGCCGGCCCGTGAGACCTAGCGAGCGATCGCTAGAATGCCGCAACCAACACAATGCGCCCCGGAACGGCCGGAGCCCGTGCGCGGAATCAGGAGCCGGACCCCATGGCGGAGCCACTCGCGGCGGATCTGCGCGCCGACGGCCACACCGACTGGCGCGCGTACGATCCGCTGCTGCTGCCGCCGATCCTGGCCGCCTCGCTCGCCGCGTTCGACGAGCACGGGTATCACGGCACGACGGTGCGCGACATCGCGCGCCGCGTGGGTGTGACGGTGCCGGCGCTGTACTACCACTACCAGAACAAGCAGGCGCTGCTGGTCGAGCTGCTGCTCGGCTCGATGAACGCCGCGCTCGGCCGCTGCCGGGGCGCACTCGCCGAGGCGGACGACGCGCCCACCGCGCGGTTCGCCGCCCTGGTCGAGTGCATCGTGCTGTACATGGCCAACCGCGCGCCGCTGGCCTTCCTGGACACCGAGATGCGCAGCCTCGAACCCGACAACCGCGCCCGCTACGTCGCGATGCGCGACGAGCTCGAGGCCCTGATGCACGACGCGGTCCGCGACGGCGTCGCACTGGGCGAGTTCACCACCCCGTACCCCGTCGACGCCGGCCGCGCGGTCCTCACCTGCTGCCAGGCCGTCGCCAACTGGTACCGCTCCACGGGCCCGCTGACCCCACCCCAAATCGCCAACCGCTACGTGCAGATCTCCTTGGCCACAGTCGGCCACACCCCAAACCCCAACACCCCCCGAACCAACCTCGACCCAACCGACACCTGAACCCACCGACACCTGAACCCACCGACACCAAACGCCAACCCCACACGCCCACGCCCAAACCACCCGAGCCAAACCCAGCCCGGCCGGCGCTTGAGGCCACCCCAACCCCCCCGACACCAAACGCCGACCGAACCACATCCAGCCCGGCCGGCGTTTGAGGCCACCCCTCGGCCGGAGGCCGGACAGCCCAGCCCGGCCGGCGCTTGAGGCCAAAAGGCCCAGTGCCCAACGCCTACTTCGGCGCCATCCTGATCGCGCCGTCCAACCGAATCACCTCGCCGTTGAGCATCTGGTTCTCCACGATGTGCGCGACCAGCGACGCGTACTCCGCCGGCCGCCCCAACCGACTCGGATGCGGCACCTGCGCCCCGAGCGACGCCCGCGCGGCCTCCGGCAACGACCCGAGCAGCGGCGTCTCGAACAGACCGGGCGCGATCGTCATCACCCGCACCGCCAGTCCCGCCAGGTCCCGCGCGATCGGCAGCGTCATCGCCGCGATCCCGCCCTTGGACGCGCTGTACGCGGCCTGCCCGATCTGCCCGTCGAACGCCGCGACCGACGCGGTGTTCACGATCACGCCGCGCTCGCCGTCCACCGGCTCGTGCCCGATCATCCGCTCCGCGGCCAACCGCAGCACGTTGAAGGTGC
Source organism: Embleya sp. NPDC001921 (assembly GCF_053594475.1). Taxonomy (NCBI): domain Bacteria; kingdom Bacillati; phylum Actinomycetota; class Actinomycetes; order Kitasatosporales; family Streptomycetaceae; genus Embleya; species Embleya sp. NPDC001921. The sequence continues at coordinate 110,690 of NZ_JBSFEO010000016.1, read as the reverse complement.
CGATCAGGTTGATGTTGACCACCCGCGCGAACACGTCCAGCGGGAAGGCCCCCTTGCGGCCCACCGTCCGCGCCGCGTCGGCCACCCCCGCGCAGTTGACCGTGATGGCCAACGTGCCGTCCGCGTCCGCCACTTCCATCGCGGCCCGTACGTCGTCCTCCCGGGTGACGTCGCCGGGCACGAACACGGCTCGCTCGCCCAGCAGTTCGGCGACTCCCTTGCCCTGCGAGGAGGGCAGGTCGAAGAGCACGACCGATCCGCCCTTCGCGACGAGCAGTTCGGCGGTGGCCAGGCCCAGGCCCGAGGCGCCGCCGGTGACCAGGGCGGTGGTGCCTTCGATGCGCATGTGTGTGTCTCCGTAACAGTCGGGTTCGGGGTCGAGCAACAACGGGAAGACGAACCGGAAATCGCATGCGAACCGCGATCACGCGGCCCACGATCACTCGGCCCGGGTGCGGTGCGTCCGCGAGCTCACAGGCGTTCGATGATCATCGCGTTGGCCATCCCGCCGCCCTCGCACATCGTCTGAAGGCCGTACCGGCCGCCCGTGGACTCCAGCACACCCAGCAGCGTGCTCAGCAACCGTCCGCCGGACGCGCCGAGCGGGTGGCCGATCGCGATCGCGCCGCCGCGCACGTTCACCTTCTCCAGGTCGGCGCCCACGTCCGCCGCCCACGCCAACGGCACCGGCGCGAACGCCTCGTTGACCTCGAACGCGTCGATGTCGTCGATGCCCAACCCGGCCCGTTCGAGCACCTTGCGGGTGGCCGGGATGACCCCGGTGAGCATCAGCAGCGGGTCGTCGCCGGTCACCGCGAACGCGTGGAAGCGGGCCCGCGGGGTCAGGCCGAGCGCGGTCGCCCGCTCCTCGCTCATGATCAGCGCGGCGGAGGCGCCGTCGGTGAGCGGCGACGAGTTGCCCGGGGTGATCCGCCAGTCGATCTCCGGGAAGCGCGCGCCCATGCCCTCGTCCACGAACGCGGGCTTGAGCCCGGCCAGCCCCTCCTCGGTGGTCGCGGGACGCACCGTCTCGTCCACCCGGTGCTCGCCGCCGTCGAGGGTGATCGGCACGATCTCCCGGTCGAACGCGCCCTCCGCGCCGGCCTGCGCGGCGAGCCGGTGCGAGCGCGCGGAGAACCGGTCCAGCGTCTCGCGGTCCAGGTTCCATCGGGCCGCGATGAGTTCGGCCGAATAGCCCTGCGGGATCAGCCCCTGCGGGTAGCGCTTGCCGAGCAGTTCGCCGAACGGGTCGCCCCCGCGCGCGGCGAAGCCCATCGGCACCCGGCTCATCGATTCGACGCCGCCCGCGATCACGATGTCGTACGCGCCGGCGATCACGCCCTGCGCGGCGAAGTGCGCGGCCTGTTGGCTGGATCCGCACTGCCGGTCCACGGTCGTCGCGGGCACGCTCTCCGGGAATCCGGCGGCGAGCACCGCGTTGCGGGCGATGTTCAGCGACTGGTCGCCGGCCTGGGACACACAGCCCGCGATCACGTCCTCGACCGAAGCGGGGTCGAGCCCGTTGCGCTCGACCAGCGCGCGCAGCGTGTGTGCGAGCAGGTCGACCGGGTGGGTGCCGGACAGCGCGCCGCCGGGCTTGCCCTTGCCGGACGCGGTGCGTACGGCGTCGACGATGACGGCTGTGGTCATGGGGTTCGTCTCCTTCAGGACTGGCGGAACCGACGGAGCCGGCGGACCGGCGGGACCGGATGGGCCGCACCCGGCGGCCGACCGGCGCCGCCCCACGCGGTTCCGCAGCCCGCCGCCGGTGAGGTGTACCGGACCCCAAGGTTACTGAACGTTCGCTAAAGACATTCGACCCGCCGGCGCAACCCCTGTCAAGCATCGACCCGGGCGCCGCCGATCGTTCCCGGCCACGCCACCGGTGCGCCGCGTCGCACTAGGCTGACAACCGTGACCAGCGCACCCGTACGCGAGCCACGCCAGCACCGCAGCCGCGTCACCCGAGCCAGGCTCCTGGACACCGCCGTCGAGGTCCTCGCCGAATTGGGCTGGCTCGGCGGCACCGTCACCGTGGTCGCCGAGCGCGCGGGCGTCTCCCGGGGCGCCGTGCAGCACCACTTCCCCACCCGCGAGGACCTGTTCACCGCCGCGATCGACCACATGGTGACCGACCTGTTCGCCCGGATCCGGCTGGACGGCGCCCGGATCCCGCCCGGCCCCGAGCACACCGAGGCGGTGGTCGAGGCGCTCGTGTCGATGTTCCGCGGCACGCTCTACCGCGCCGCGCTCAACCTGTGGGCCGCCGCCGTGCAGAACGAGGAGTTGCGGGTCAAGGTGTTGCCGCTGGATCGGCGACTGTGCGCCGCGATGTACGACATGGCGGTCGACCTGCTCGCCGCCGACGTGTCCCGCCCCGGGGTGCCGGCCGCCGTGGAGGCGACCCTGTCCCTGGCCCGCGGCCTGGGTGTGCGGGACATGCTCGTCGAGGACGAGGCGCTCCGGCGGGCGATCGTACGGCAGTGGGCCGGGCACCTGGGGTCCGTGCTCGCCGGTCCCGACGCGAGCTGATCCCCACCCGCGCGCGGGCCGTCCGAAGCGGCTGTTCGCGGTGCGAAGCGGCTGTTCTCACGTGTGGGCCGTCCGAAGCGGCTGTTCCGGGCGCGAAGCGGCTGTTCGCGGTGCGAGGCGACGCCGAGGCGTTCGAGCGCGAGCGGCACGGCGAATCGTGGTCGGAGATCGACGAGGCGATCCGCCCCGGTCCGCCCCGGTCCGCCCCGGCAACCGTGGGAGGAGCACGTGCCCGCGGCCGGGACGCCGCGCGCACGCACCCCCTGAGCCGCGCGCCTCGCCCTCCCCGAACCGGCTACGGCACCAGCACCAACCGTCCGCGCAGGCCGCCCGCGTCCAATCGGGCGAACGCCTCGGCCGCCCCCGCCAGCGGGAAGGTCCCGGCCACCCGCAGGGTCAACCCGCCCTTGTCGGCCAGTGCCGCGAGTTCGGCCAACCGCGCGCCGTCCGCGCGGATCCAGACCTGGTGCACCCGGGTCCCGCGCAGTGCCGGCGGCGCCGCGCCCGCGTTCACCGCGACGAACGCCGCGCCGCCGCGCACCGCGTCCAGCGCGTCCGGACCGAGCATCGCCGCGTCCAGCACCGCGTCCGCGCCGCCGGGCACCAACGCCCGTATCCGGTCCGCGAGTTCCGTGCCGCGCGCGACGAACCACTCGGCACCGACGCCGCGTACGAAGTCCTCGTCCGCGGCACCCGCGACCGCCACCACGCGCACCCCGCGCGCCGCCGCGAGTTCGACCGCGAAGGCGCCGACCGCGCCCGCCGCACCGGTCACCACCAGCGTGTCCCCGGCGGACAGGTCGAGCAACTCCAGCCCCTGCCACGCGGTCAGCCCGTTCAGCGGGATGGTCGCCGCCGCCACCGGATCCAGGCCGGCCGGCAGCGGCCCGACCGCTTCCGCGTCCAGCACCACGAACTCGGCCTGCGCGCCCGTCCGTACATCCAGCCGGTCACGCAGCCCGAGCACCGCGTCGCCGACCGCGAACCGGGTGACCCCCGGGCCGATCGCGGCCACCTCGCCCGCGACGTCCCAGCCCAGCCCGAACACCTCGCGGGCACCCACCAGGCCGAAGCGCACCGGCGCGCCGTCCACCACCAGCAGATCCACCGGGTTCACCGTCGCCGCCGCGACCCGGATCCGCACCTGTCCCGGTCCCGGTTCGCGGTCGGGTGTGTCCACGACCTCGACGACGGGCGATCCGGCTCGGGCGATCACCGCACGCATGACACCACTCCCACGTTCCTGTGACTGCGGGCCGGCCCTCCCGGCCCCTCGATCGCCAACCTACGAAGAGCTACTCTCCAATGGAAAGCACGTACCTCGAAGTGCGTATCCCACCCGAAGGAGAGCCATGGCGACCCGTACCGCGGCCCAGCGTCGCGCCGAGGCCCGCACCGCGTTCGACGCCTACATGGCGGACTGCCCGGCCCGCCGGCTCCTGGACGGGATCAGCGACAAATGGGTGAGCCTGCTGGTCAACGCGCTGGCGGACGGCCCGCGTCGGTACAGCGACCTGTCCCGCCGGGTGGCCGGGGTCAGCCAGAAGATGCTCACCCAGACGCTGCGCAACCTCGAACGCGACGGCCTGGTCACCCGCACGGTCACCCCGTCCGTCCCGGTCCGGGTCGACTACGCGCTCACCCCGCTGGGCGAGAGCCTGTTGCCGCTGATGCTGGCCATCAAGACCTGGGCCGAGGAGCACATCCCCGAGGTGGACCGGGCACGCGAGCGCTACGACGCGGAACACCTCGCGCCGAGCCGGACCCCGGACACGATCCGACAGCCCTTCACCGAGGCTGCCCGCGTCGGGCGCGACCTGACACCCCTTCACCCGGACCCGCCCGCATCGAACACGACCTGACAGCCCCTCACCCGGACCTGCCCGCATCGGGCACGACGCGACCACCCCTCACCGGCCCCGCCCGCATCGGCCGTTCGCGCCGCGCGGCCCGCGGGCCCGAGCCCTCGTGCCCCATCGCACGCGGGTGACCTGCCACTTCACCGACGTCCGACGCGGCGCGCACTTGTCTTCGGGCCGCACGACGGCGGGTCACCAGTGGTCCGCCAGAACATCGCCGACTGTTCATTTTCCGTCCCGCCGAGGGTGTTTCCGGCTCCATATCGTGATCTTGACCGGCGGAACGGACGCCGGCCGAACTTCTCGAGGAGCCCTGTCGTGTCGCCTGGCCGTGAGACCCACGAGCGCGAACGGCGGATCGAACTGCTGATGGCGGAGAGCACGCCACTGCGCAGGTACGTGAGCGGCATCCTGGGCACGGACCTGCACACGGTCGAAGACGTGGTTCAGGAAACGCTGTTACGGGCGTGGGAGGCGGCGGACCGCCTGGACTGGGACGGCAGACCGATCCGGATGTGGCTGTTCCGGGTCGCCCGAAACCTGGCCGTGGACGCCCGGCGGCGCAACCGGTCGCTGCCGGTGGGCATCGACCCCAGCGAGTTCGTCGGATTGCCCACGGTGCCCGATCCGGCCGCGACGGTGGTGGATCGTTGCGTACTGGTGGGGGCGTTGCGCGCGCTCGCGCCCTCGCACCGCGAGGCGGTCGCCCAGGTGCATCTGCTCGACCGCAGCGGCGCGGACGTCGCCCGCACCCTGGGGATACCGCGCGGGACGGTCAAGTCCCGTACCTACCACGGGATCGCGGCCATCCGTCGGGAGCCGGCCGCGATCGAGGAGAGCGGATGACAGGCTCCGAGGACCTCGCCATGCGGGTCGCCGGATACGACATGACGACCCTGCTCGGCTACACGGGGATCGCCGTCCTCGTGTTCGCCCTCGCCCACTGGGCCGCCATGCGGCGCGGCGGCTGGCGCTTCGTCCGCCGCCGGTTGCGCCGCGAGATCGCGCTGACCGTGGCCGCGTTCGCCGAGCCGGTCACCGCGCTCACCCGCTACCGGCGGCGGCGTCGGCTGCTGGTGCGGATGTTGCGCGAGCCGAGCACGTGGACCGACGCCGAGCACGCGCTGCTGCTCGCGGCCACCGTGTCGGCGAGCGCGCGCCCGTACGCGGCCCTGGTGGAGCGCGACGTGGTGGGCGTGCTGGTCTCCTGCGGGCCGGATCTGCCCGAGCCCGCCGAGCCGTGGGCCGCGGACGAACTCGACCCCCGGCTGTGGTGGATCGCCCGCGCCGACCTGGAGGCCGGCCCCGGTCCGGCGCCGCTCCTGGTCGCGGTCGGCACCCGCCGGGAGGCGGTGGTCTTCCTCGACCTGCTGACCGGCCCGCGGGTGCTCGCGGTATCCGGCGAACGGCGCGGCGCTCGGGCCACGTTGCAGGCCCTCGCCGCCCAGCTCGACGCCCGGCTGCCCGCCGGCGCGGTCACCGTCGCGGAGGGGGTGCACGCCCGGCACGCGGGACCGGCCCCCGCCGAGGCGTTCGCCCGCGCGACCACCGCCGCCGCGACCCGCCGGCACCCGCAGGTCGTGGTGTGCGCGGACACCCCGGACGTGCCGAGCGCCTCCCCGGTGTCGGTGCTGACCCTGGGTCGACCGCGCGGCCACGCCCGGCTGTTGGCCGTGTCGCCGACCGGCGCGCTGCTCGTGCACGGCACCCCGCTGCGGGTCGACGCGCGGCCGTTGCCGCGGGCCGTGGCCGCGACGGTATGGCAACTGCCGCCGTGGCCCACCGAGGACGCGGCACACAGGGCGCCGATCGCCGCCGACCCGGGCCTGGGCCCGGACCCCGACCTGGACCTGGACCCGGTTCCGGTTCCGAACCCGGCCCCTGCCCCGACGGCCCCGGGCACGCCCCCGGCCCCGGCCCCCGGCACGACGGCCGAGCCGGTCCCGCCGAACCCGGCCCCGACCTCGCCCCCGTCGGTGCCGTCGGTCCCGCCGCTCCCGTCCGTCCCGCACGACGATCTCGACGAACCCGCCGACACCGACAAGCCGAGCGGCGTCTCCGTCGACGCGTAGGGACACGCACGACACACGCACAACGCACGCACAACACGCGCAGAACACGCGCGGACGCCCAAGGACGCCCAAGGACGCGCAAGGAAACACGAAGACGCGCAGGGACACGTGGCAACGCGCACCGTCGCGTCACCCCTTCCGCCGCGCCGGACCGGCCCGGCCCGGCCCGACCATCGCGGGTCGGCCCGTCCGGCGTTCGCTCGCATCCCGCCCCAGGCCGTACTCCGGCCCGAGCCGCCGCCCACCCCCAGGAGCACGCCAACGTGAGACTCACCGTCACCACCGTGGACGCCGAGGACGGCCTGCGCCGCGACCACCTCGTGGACCTCCCGCCCGGGAGCATCGTGGCGGACCTCGCGATCGCGGTGCGCCGCCAGGCCGCTCTCGCCGCGAGCCCCACGACGGACCGCACCGCGCCGGCCGCCGACCTGGGCGCGTTCCTGGACGGCGACGCGCCGGCGACGGGGCAGACCCTCTACCTCGGCACCGATCCGATCGACCCGCGGGCACCGCTCGCCGTCTCCGGGATCCGCGAGGCCACCGTGCTGGGCCTGGGCGCGCCGCCCGCCGAGCCCGACCTCGTGCACGCCCCCCGTCACCCCCGGGCCCCGCAGACCCTGGTCGAGGTGCACGCGGTGTCCGGCCCGTTCACCGGCCGGGTCTGGCCGCTGGGTCCGGGCAGCCACGAGATCGGCGCGGACGACGGGTGCGCGATCCGGCTGCCGGTGGCCGGCGTACCGCCTCGCGGATTGTGGGTCACGGTCTGTCCGGACGGCAGCGCGTACTGGCATCGCACCGTCCCCGACGACGGCACGGTGCACGGCCGCGAGGTCGCGCCGCCGCCCACCGACGCGATCACCGCCGCCGCCGCGCTGCCGCGCAAGCACGAGGAACGCGTCCTCGAGGACGAGCGCGAGGCGGACCTCAAGGTCGAGCGGGAGAGCGCCAGGATCGCCCCGCCCGAGGGGCCGGTGCTCCGGGCCCCCGCGCCGCCGGGCACCGACTGGCCGCACAACGCCGATCTGGTCGTGGGCCCGTCGCTGCTCCGGTTGTCCCGGCCGGTCGAACCGGACGCCGACGTCACTCCCTCCGAGGACGGCATCGGGCTGGACTACAACCGGCCGCCCCGGATCGCCCCGCACCTGGACGCGGAGAAGATGCGGCTGCCCACGCCGCCGGTCGAGCCGAACCGGCTGCCGTTCCCGCTGCTGGTGATGATCGCCCCGCTGGTCATGGGCCTGGCGATGGTCTGGTTCTTCCATTCGTACTTCTATCTCATCTTCTGCATCATGAGCCCGTTCATGGCGATCGCGAACTGGATCTCCGGTCGTCGCGGCAACCGGGTCAAGCACCAGCTCGACGGGGTCCACTACCGGCGCCGGTTGCGCGTCCTGCACGACGACATCCGGACCGCCGTACGGCGCGAACGCGTCGTGCGCGGCGAGGTGGGTCCGGACCCGGCCGCGGTCGCGCTGATCGCGACCGGCCCGGGCGCCCGGTTGTGGGAACGGCGCCGGCGCGACCCCGACCACCTGGTGCTGCGTATCGGCACGGTCGATCAGCCATCGGTCAAGGAGGTCGAGGACCCGGCCCGGGACGAACACCACCGCGTCGCCCGATGGACCCTGCCGGACACCCCGATCGGCATCGAGATCGCCGACCACGGCGTGCTCGGCGTGGCCGGCCCGACCGAGCCGATCCAGGCGCTGGCCCGGTGGCTGGTGGTCCAGGCCGCCGTCCTGCACAGCCCGCGCGACTTGCGCGTGGTGGTGCTCACCGCCCCGGAACGGGTCGCCGACTGGGCCTGGGTGCGCTGGTTGCCGCATCTGCGCCCGCAGTCCCGCTCGGCCGCGCCGGTGGTGCTGCTCGGCACCGACCCGGAGTCCACCGCGAACCGGATCTCCGAGCTGGTCGCGCAGATCCAAAGTCGCCGGCGCAGCCTGGGCTCGTCGATGGGCCAGGCCATGTTCAGCGGCCCCGACATCCTGGTGATCGCGGACGGCGCCCGGCGGTTGCGCGAGGTGCCGGGCATGGTCCAGGTGCTCACCGAAGGTCCCGCCACCCGGGTGTTCAGCGTCTGTCTGGACGAGCGTGAGCGGCTGCTGCCCGAGGAGTGCGCGGCCGTCGTGCTGGCCGCGGGCCGGCATCTGACGGTCCGCCAGACCGGGCTGCCGGATGTCGAGGACGTGCGGGCCGATCACGTGGACGCGCCGTGGTGCGAACAGGTGGCCCGCTCGCTCGCGCCGCTGCGCGACGTCAGCCCCGAGCACGACAGCGGCCTGCCGCAGACCGTCAAGCTGCTCGACCTGCTCGACCTGCTCGACGTCGAACCGCCGAAGGCCGAACAGTTCCTGGCCCGTTGGGCCCGTCGACCGGCCTCGACCACCTTCACCCTGGGCGCCGGGTACGACGGGCCGCTGCGGATCGATCTGGTCCGTGACGGCCCGCACGGCCTGATCGCCGGCACCACCGGCTCGGGCAAGTCCGAGTTGTTGCAGAGCTTCGTCGCGGCACTCGCGGTGGCCAACCGTCCGGACGAGCTGACCTTCGTCCTGGTCGACTACAAGGGCGGCAGCGCGTTCAGCGAGTGCGCCGAACTCCCGCACACCCTGGGCATGGTCACCGACCTGGACGAACACCTGGCCGCCCGGGCGCTCGACTCGCTCGGCGCGGAACTGCGGCGTCGTGAACACCTGTTGGCGAACGTCGGCGCCAAGGACCATCCCGAGTACCGGGGCAAGCGGGCCGCCGATCCCGGCCTGGCGCCCTTGCCGCGACTGATCCTGGTGATCGACGAGTTCGCCACGCTGGTGCGCGAAGTACCGGACTTCGTCGCCGGATTGATCAACATCGCCCAGCGCGGTCGCTCGCTGGGCATCCACCTGGTGCTGGCCACCCAGCGGCCGGCCGGTGTGGTCACCGGCGACATCCGGGCGAACACCAACCTGCGGATCGCCCTGCGGGTGACCGACGGCGGCGAGAGCCAGGACATCATCGACACGGCCGAGGCCGTGCACATCTCCGCCTCGACCCCGGGGCGGGCGCTGATCCGCACCGGCCCGAACGCGGCCGTCCCGTTCCAGGCCGCGTGGGTGGGCGCCGAACGGCCGATACCCGGCACCGCCCGCGACGAGGGCGCGACCCGCTCGGTCCGCGCCACCGAACTGACCCTGGCCGGCCTGGGCCGTCCCGCGTCGCTGCCCACGCCCGACGAGGGCCCGGACACCGTGGACGCGCCCAATCCCACCGACCTCAACGCACTGGTCCTGGCGCTGCGCGAGGCGGCCCAGGCGCTGCCGGACTACACCCGCCAACCCAGCCCGTGGTTGCCCGCGCTCGCCGATCGTGTGCTGCTGGGCGACCTGCCCGAGGTGGAGCGGCCCGACGCCGACGCGCACGCCTGCTCCCCGCCGCCCATCCCCTACGCGCTGGAGGACGTCCCGCAGCTCCAGGAACAGCGGGTCACCACCGTCGACCTGTCCACGTTCGGCCACCTGTACGTGATCGGTTCACCGCGCTCGGGCCGCACCCAGGTGCTGCGCACGATCGCCGGCGCCGCGGCGGCCCGCACGAGTTGCGCCGACGTGCACCTGTACGGCATCGACGCGGGCGGCGGCGGACTGGCCGCGCTGGAGGCCCTGCCGCACTGCGGCGCGGTGGTGTCGCGGCACGACATGGAGCGGCTGGGGCGGCTGCTGAACCGGCTGGTCCGCGACCTGACCGAGCGTCAGGAGCTGTGCAGCTCGCACAACGCGGCCGGTCTGGTGGAGTTGCGCCGACTGCTCCCGGCGGCCGAACGTCCCGCGCACATCCTGGTGTTGCTGGACGGGTGGGACGCGCTGGTCGGGCTGCTCGACGACCACGACGGCGGCCGGCTCGTGGACGACGTGATGCGCCTGCTGCGCGAGGGCGCCGCGGCCGGGATCCACATCGTGGCGACCTCCGAACGCGGGCTGCTCAGCGGCCGGTTGGCGGCGCACAACGACCACAAGTTGTTGTTGCGCCAGGTCGACCGCACCGACTACCAGATGGTCGGCATGCCGGTGCGCAAGGTGCCGGCGGTGATCCCGCCCGGTCGGGGCTGGCACGCGTTGTCGCAGACGGAGTCGCAGATCGCGCTGCTCGCGGCCGATCCGAGCGGGCAGGAACAGGCCGAGGCGCTGCGCCGGATCGGCGCCGAGGCGACCCGCCGCGACACGGGCGTACCGCGCGCGCGGATGCCGGTGCGGATCCCGACCCTGCCACGCGTGGTCGAGTTCGCCGGCGCGTACGAGCAGGTGCCGGCCGAGTGCCGGCGCCCGATGTGGGGCCTGCTGGGCATCGGCGGGGACAGTGCCGAGCCGATCGGGGTGGACTTCACCACCAAGTCCGTCTTCTGCGTGATCGGGCCCTCCGGCACCGGACGCAGTACGGCCCTGGCCTCGCTCGCGGTGTCGCTGCTCGCGGGCGGTACGTCCCTGGTTGTGCTCTGCCCGCGCGAGTCGCCGCTGCGCGCGCTGGGGCAGCACCCGCAGGTGCGGCTGCTGACCGACGAGGATCCGTCCGCCGAGGACGTCGAGCGCGCCCTGGCGGAGTTGTCCGGCCCGCGCGTGGTGGTCGTCGACGACGCCGACCTGCTCGGGATGCCCGCCGCCGACCGGGTCCTGCGCGACCTGGCGATCGCGGGTCGCGACCGCGGCCAGGGTCTGCTGTACGCGGGCTCCTACGACGCCTTGCAGGTGGCGATGGGCAGTTGGCTCAGCGCGGCTCGACGCGGCAGCCGCAACGGGCTCCTGCTCGCGCCGAAGAACCTCCAGGAAGGCGACATGGTCGGCATCCGGCTGCCCACGAACGTGGTGCGCGCGGCGCCGTCCGGTCCGGGCCGGGCGTGGACCGCGGGCCCGGGCAACGCACCGATGGCGGTACAGGTGCCGCTGACGGTACTGCGGCCCGCGGCCGGCTAGCACACGGCGAGGCGGCCCACCGGTCGAACGAGTTCGGGCCGCGTCCCCCACCCGGGGGACGCGGCCCGAATCGTGGCGCGACAGGCTCAGTTCTTCTTCAGGTTCTTCGCCATCTCGACGTCCATCTCGTGCATCTGCGTCCTGATCTTGGCGAACATGTCGGAGAAGATCTGGATGCCGTCGATGGCCGCGGTCAGGCTCGTGTCGAACTTCGCGTACGCGTCGCGCATGGCCGGGCTCGACTCCTTGAAGACCATGCCGTTGTCGAGCAGGCCGTTCACGTCGGTGAGCAGGGTCTTGATCATCGGGGTGATGTTCTCGCGCGCCGTCTTGAGCTTTCCGGCGACCTCGTCGATCCGAGCGAAATCGAGCGCGATATCGGCGGCCATGGGTTCCTCCAGGGGAGATCGGGCTCACCGCGGGGGTGCGGCGAACCGGGTGATACGGGGGGTCGGGTGGTCGGGCGGGCAGGCAGGCGGGGGCTCGCGGGGAACCGGGGCCGAATGGGCTCAGTCGCGTCGGGGACCGCGGCCACCACCGCCGGCGCCGCCACCGCCGGGTACGGGCTTCTCCGGCGGCGCGGGAGTGACGTCCTTCCACTCGTGCTTGCCGTCGACCCGCGTGTAGATGTGCGTCTTGCCCTCGGAGTCGACCACCTTCTGGGTGCCGCCGCCGTCCTTGTTCAGGTGCGTCTCGGTGGTGGTCACGCCGCCGTCGGGCGCGGTGGACACGGTCGTGTAGTTCAGCCGGTCCGAGTCGTAGGTGGTGACCGACGTGTAGGTCTGGCCGTTGGAGATGACCTTGGTCTCCTCCTTGATCACGTTCCCGTTCGCGTCCAGGGTCAGGTGGGTCTCGATCCGTCCGCCGTTCGGCGTGGTGATCACCTGGTCCAGGGGCGGCTTGTCACCGGGGTCGGTGGCCTTGCAGAACTCGGGAAACGTGCCGTCGGGGCCGGGCTTGGCGCACTCGGCGAGGTGCTCCTGCTTGTACTTCCAGGCGCTGACCTTGTTGCGCCACTCCTCCAGGCCCATCGTCGCGCCCATCACGCCCAGGCCCTCGGTGATCTGCGCGTCGGCGGTGAAGAAGGCGTCGCCGACCTTGCCGAAGCAGTCGCCGAGTTTCTTCAGCAGGTCCTCGGCGCGGGTCATCGGGCCCTTGGACAACCGGTACAGCGAGCGGAACGACGCGGCCAGCGTCGGGTCGCCGAACACGTCCTGGGCCTCGGTGTATCCACCGTTGCCCAGGGTCGCGAAATCACTGGACTTGAGCGTGGGCGAGATCCGGTCGGCGAGCTCGTACAGGTCCTTCTTGGCCTCGCTCAGCGTGCTGTAATCCAGCGCGAAGTCGACCACGTGCGCTCCCGTCGGGCATCGCGGATCCACCGACCGGATCCGTCGCCGTGACCACGCCCGGGTCGGGTGCGCGGTTCATCGCCCGGCCGGGAGAGTGCGCACGAACCGATCGAAGCCGGTCGCTCGCGCGCGGGCGGGCGCACCCGCGCGGTCGATCCCGTACGCCGATGAACCAACCGACCGGCTCGGGCGTGGTCCGGGCGAGGTCCGGCGAGCACGGCGAGGAGACGACGGGTCATGGGCAACCGCCCCACCGACTGGAACACGATCGGATTGAGTACCGATCCGACCCCGGGTGACCCCGTCCGACTGCGCGCGCTGGTCGACTCGATGGACAGCCTGGGACGCGTCGCCCGCGAGATCGACTCGGGCCTGAACTCGGTCCTGGACAAGACCGGGAAGGGCGCCTTCGTCGGCCAGACCGCGGACGCCCTGCGGGACAGGATCAGCGGCCCGTTGCGCGAGTTCGTGCAGAGCATCGCCGACGCGTTCGAGAACTCGGCCAAGTCGATGCGCACCTACGTCGACGTGATGGAGACCCAGCAGCGGATCGCCGACACCGCGCTGGCCAACGGCCGCGGCCTGACCGCCGAGGATCCCCACCGCGCCCAGTACGGGACGACCGCGCGCGACGCGGGCACAGCCCAGCGCACCCAGGCCCAGACCACCGCGAAGGTGGTCAACACCGCGGCGGCCGGCATCAAGCAGCCGGTGACCGACTGCGAGTTGTTCTGGGAGGCGTTCAACTGGCTCGCGATCCTGCTGATCCTGCCCGCGCTGCTGCTCGGCGGGCCGCTCGCACTGCTGGCGATCGGGGTCAACCTGGTCCTGTTCGTCAAGACCGCGGTGGACTTCTCGCAGGGCAAGGCCGGCCTGCTGGACCTGTTCCTGTCCGGTCTGGGGATGATCGCGCCGACCACCAAGGGCATCAACCTGCTCAAACTGTTCAAGGACGGCGCGAAGTTCGTCTGGAACGGCTTCGCGAAATTCGGCCAGTCCGCGTGGAAGTTCGTCAAGGGCACCTTCAACGCGGGGGCGTTCCGCTCGTTCGCGTTCATCCCGGCGATCAAGGACTTCGCCCGCCTCGCGGGCAACTGGATCAAGGTCGGCGGCCTGTGGGTGGGCGCGGCGACGCTGAAACTGCCGTCCTGGATCCGCTCCACGCTCGGCAAGGGCGGGCTGGCCGTGGTCAACGGCTTCAAGGCGATCCCGGCGCTGTTCCGCGGCATCCCCGGCGCGCTCAAGGGATTCGCGGGCAGCACCTGGAAGTTCGCCAAGGACCAGTTGGGCGGCACCAAGTGGCTGCGGCTGATCCTGCCGGTGGACGCGGCCGAGATCAGCAGGTTCGGGCTCAAGCGGGCGTTGCAGATCGGCTTCTACGAGCGCGGCGTGCTGGGCAAGTTCCGCTACGGCGCGCCACTGCTGAGCGCGGGCGGGCGTGGCCTGAGCCAGATCCCGACGCCGCCGCTGCACGGCGTGAACGCGCTGACCGACATGCCGGTGGCCGATCTGGCCCGGATCCGGATCGGCGACTGGGCCGGTCCCGGCCCGGGCGGGATCAATCTCAAGAGCCTGGCCCCGCCGACGAACCTGACCGTGACCTCCCCGGGCGGGTTGCACATCCCCACCTCGTTCGGCGAGGTGATGCAGTTCGCGCCGGACGCGGTGCGCAGGATGGACGCGCTCCTGGACATCGGGGCGCGCGACCTGCGGATGGTGCAGATCGGCGACTGGGCCAAGCTGCCGACGCCGGTGGGAAGCGGCCGGATGGAGCTGACCGGGGTCGGCTCGATCGGCCAACTCGCCCCGACCAACGCCGCCGCCGGCGCGGTACACGCGCTGCCCACCCCGGGTGCGCTGCCCGCCGTCACGCACACCCCGTCGCTCACCTCGCTGTCCGCGCTCGACCTGGTCCAGAACGGCGTCACGCACCGCCCGAACACGCCGTCGCTGCTCACCGGGGGCGGCCCGGGCGGCACCACCACCGGCGTCGCGCACCTGGCCAATCCGAACCTGTCCACCCCGACTCTGAACGGACCGGCGCTGACCAACCCGGGCCTGACCGGGGGCCACGGCCTGACCGCGCCCCAGGTGCACCCGCAAGTACAGCTCAAGCCGGTCGAGTTCGGCGCGACGACCGGCGTGTCCGCGCCGTCCCCGGCCACGCTCGCGGGCGGCCCGTCGCCGACCGCACCGATGCCGGATCACGTCGGGCGCGCGCTGAACCTGCTGGACCACGCTCCGAGCACGCCGATCCGCGTCCTGGACTCCCCCACCAACGCCGGTGCGCTGCCGCCGCACGCCCCGGGCTCGGCTGGCCGGCCGGTCTCCGGGCCGCCCGCGGCGAGCCCGCTCGCGGTCGCGCCGACTCCGCCGCCGCCCGGCGCGGGCCTGGTCGGCCCGGGCAACCGGCTCGCCCCGGGGCAGTTGGAGCAGTTGTGGCGGCGTGAAGCGGATCGCGTCGGCGCGCTGTTCGGCGCCGCCGACGACCCGTTGCGCGCGAGCCGCGTCGAGGCCTGGCGCGACCTGGCCTCGGCGCGCACCGAACTGGGCCGGGCCCAGCAGGTGTTGCACGATCTGGAGATTCGCCCCGGCGGCGGCTCCAAGCCGTCCGCGTTCGAGCGCGACGCGCGGCTCGCGGTGGATCACGCCTCGACCAAGGTGGAGACCGCGCTCACCCGGCTGGACCGGCTCGGCGTGGATCCGGCCCGGATCGACCAGGGCATCGCCCAGATCCAGGCGCAGAGCCTGTTGGAGCGCCCGAGGCTGGTCGGCGGCGCCCCGCACGGTCCCGACAACGGCGTGCGCGACCTGCCGACGAGCTCGACCACCGGCATCTCGAACACCCCGACCACGCCGGTCGCCGGCGGCCTCGCGCAGTCGGCCCCGGACATCACGCTGCACGTCGGCCCCGGTACGCACGGCTTGGACGGCCTGTCCATTCGCACCACGTTCGACGAGGCCGGCCGTCCGCGACACACGCTGGTGGGCGCGGACGGCGGCGCGCCCGCCGCCGGACCGGTCCTGGAGGTGCGCGGGAGTTCGGGCTTCGCCGTCCGCCACCCGGACGGCACCGTGCACGGCTTCGGACCGGCGGGTGAACTCCTCACCACGCACGTGCCGTTGCGTGGTCAGCCCTCGGGTCTGACGCTGCTGACGGAGTATCACGGCTCCGGACCGACGACCCACACGCTCGTCGACGCCCGCGGCACGCGCGTCACCGAGTCGCTGGTCACCTCCGACGCACACGGCTTCCGGGTCACCGACCCGACCACCGGCTCCAGTACCCGCTACCGGGTGGACGGCAGCGTCCTGGATCGGGGCACGGCACTGGCCGGTCCCGGCGATCCGCGCTTCGTGGTCACCGACGGCACCACGCACAGGCTCACCGACGTCCTCGGCCGGCCGTTCCCGGACCACACCGTCACCGGCGTCGACGGCCACGGCTTCCGGGTCACCGACCCGACCACCGGTGGGACCGCCCGATACAGCGCCCGCGGAGTCCTGGTCGAGAGCGGCACGGCGCTCGACGGCCCGCACGGAGCACACTTCCTGGTCGAGGACGGCGCCGAGAACCTCCGCCTGACCGACGTCCACGGCCGACCGATCCCCGACCACACGCTCACCTCGGTCGACCACGGCAACGGCCTGCGCGTCACCGACACGAGCACCAACACCTCGATCCGCTACAGCCGCGACGGCTCCATCGAACACAGCACCCGACTCGGCGGCGACGACACCCACTTCGTCGTCGACAACGGCAACGGCCGACTCACCCTCACCGACCTCGACGGCCGACCCATCCCCCACCGCGAAGTCACCGCGATACAAGACGGCTTCCGCGTCACCGACACGAGCACCAACACCTCCATCCGCCACAGCCGCGACGGCTCCATCGAACACAGCACCCGACTCGGCGGCGACGACACCCACTTCGTCGTCGACAACGGCAACGGCCGACTCACCCTCACCGACCTCGACGGCCGACCCATCCCCCACCGCGAAGTCACCGCGATACAAGACGGCTTCCGCGTCACCGACACGAGCACCAACACCTCCATCCGCCACAGCCGCGACGGCTCCATCGAACACGGCACCCCGCTGCGCGCCGGCGCCGACGAGACACACTTCGTCGTCGATGCGGGCAACGGCCGACTCACCCTCACCGACACCCACGGCACGCTCGTGCCGGGCCGCGAAGTCACCGCCGTACAGGGCGGCTTCCGGGTCACCGACAACGTCGGGGGCGCGTCCGTGCGCTACACCGCCGACGGCGCCGTCGCCGAGCGCGGCATCGCGCTGGGCGGCGCGGGCGATCCGCGTTTCGTGGTGGCCGAGGGCACCGGACACCGGCTCACCGACACGCACGGCGTTCCTCGACCCGAGGTCGTGCAGGTCCACCCCGGCGGCGGCTACCGCGTCGAGCCGCGGCCGGGCGGGGCCCGGACGTACGAGCGCTTCGACGCCGGCGGCAACCCGGTCGGAAGCGGTCGGGAGTTGTTCGACGCGGCGGGCGCCCGGATCGGGTACGTGGACCGGCCTACGACCGGTCCCGCTCAGATGCTCGACAACGCGTTCGATCCCGGCTCCGCGCGGCCCGCGACCTCGACCCCGGACGGGATCCGGGTCGACGACGCGCACGGTGGCCACCGGGTCTTCGACAACAACAGCGGCGCGTTGACCCACGAGACGATCGTCCTGCGCGATCCGTCCGCCGCCGCGCCCACGGCGCGCGTGACGGTGGATCACGCCACGGGCGCCGCGCCGACGGTGCACCTGGTCGAGGCGCCCGGCGTACCGGGGCCGGCCCGCACGGTGTCCAGGGACCCGGTCACCGGTGAGCTGCGCGTCACGATCAACGAGCCGAACAGCCCGCGCCACGGCGAGTTCCGCACCCACGGCAACGACGGATCGCTCAACCACGAGGGCTTCAACGTCCTCAAGGACGGTCGCCGCACGGACCACCAGTACGTGGTGGACCATCACGCCCGCACCTGGCGGCAGGAGTACCGCGACGGCGTGACCCCTCCGGCCGATCTGAACAAGCCCGCCGGCTTCGAGCGCAACGGCTTCGAGCGCGGCACGGTCGACGCGAGCGGCGCCGCGAACGGCGGGATCAAGCTCAAGTCGGCCACGCCCGGCAAGGTCGACGTGTTCGAGCGCCGACTGCTGCCCGGCGGCAACACGCTCGACGCGTTCCGCCGTACCGACCTCAGCGGGTTCGGCAGCACCAGCCGGCGCACCACGTGGGTCGAGTACGGCGTGGACGCCGCCGTGGCCAACTCCGGCACGCGCAGGTTCGACACCTCCGGTTTCGGCTGGCAGGACGTGGACTCCGGCCACACCGTGGTCCGCGAATACCGGGACACACTGCAGAAGTTCGACACCCGGGCCGGTCACACGCTGGGCGTCGAGGGCGACGCGGGCTGGACCTGGCACCGGTACGACGCGACCGGCAACGAACTCGCGCACGGCCCGCGCACACCGCACGCCGACGGCGGGTGGAGCGACCGGACCATCGCGCAGCCCGACGCGAACGGCCACACCCCCGCCCGCGGCGACCTGGTCCAGAAGCAGTGGGGGCCGCTGCACTCGCCGAACAAGGCGCGGCACTATGTCGAACACCCGTTGGCCAGGCCGACCGATCCCACGCACACGACCTGGGACGTGCAGCCCTCCTGGGACAAGCAGTCGCCGCAGGGCAAGGAGTCCGGCAAGCACGAGGTCAAGACGGACGGTTCGACGTTCACCACGAACCGGGTCTCCGAGCAGCGCCCGCCGCAGTGGGCCCGCCGCATGCTCGGCGAGGGCGGCACCGAACCCACCGGCATCCACGCCTTCCTCGGCCCGGACACCCGCTACCAGATGTTCGCGTGGGAGAAGACCACGCCGAATCCGGCGGGCGGCGAGCCGCTGTCGCGGTCCGGTGCCCGGTTCGTCGGCGACGACGGCGGCTACGTCGACATCCACGCCGACGGGAGCTTCGCCCGCTCGCAGACCAAGCTGCACAGCGGCTCGACGCTCAAGGTCGGCGACACCGTGACACCCCACCC
Organism: Embleya sp. NPDC001921; assembly: GCF_053594475.1. Taxonomy (NCBI): domain Bacteria; kingdom Bacillati; phylum Actinomycetota; class Actinomycetes; order Kitasatosporales; family Streptomycetaceae; genus Embleya; species Embleya sp. NPDC001921. Next base: position 91,879 of record NZ_JBSFEO010000016.1, on the reverse strand, counting down.
GAACGCGCCCGCGGGGTCGGTGCCGTGGAACGACGGGAGCACGACCGGCTACCGGATCGAGACCCCGGGCGGTGGCCCGGCCGACGCGGTGTGGCAGGACATCCGGTTCGCCGCCGACGGCACCGACCCGAGGGTGGTCCGCGAGGGCTTCGCGAACGGGAACGTGCGCGAGTACAACGCCCCCCAGCCGCACCGCGACCCGGCCGGCAACCTGGTCGCCGACCCGAACGCCGACTGGGTGCGGCGCGACGGCCACGGCTACCTGTCCGGGCAGCGCCACACCTGGCCGGCCGCCGACGGCACCGGGCACGTCACGGTCACCGCGGCCGGGAAGCCGACCGCGCGGACCTGGGACTGGCACGCGGTCGACTCCAACGGAAACGTCACGGAGGGCAAGCGGGTTCTCTTCCGCGGCTCGGACGACCCCAAGTTGCCGTTCGACGACTCCTTCCGCGACTTCGATGCCGGGAACAACCTGGTGCGCGAGCGCAGGATGCTCGACGGCGGCAAGTACGTCGACGCGTGGCGCACCGGGGAGGACGGCTGGGAGTGGCGGAAGTTCGGCGCGAACGGCGCGGAGACACCGCATCCCCGTGCCGCCGGCGAAACGGGTGGGCAGGTCAGGACCTGGTGGAACCCCGAGGGCGGCGCCAACGGCCGATGGGAGGCGCAACCGACCGGCAACGGGAACCTGCTGTTCCGCGACGAGTACCGACCCTCCACCGGTGCGCGTGTGGTGGTCCGGGAAACCCCGCCGCACATCGGCGACAGCGCGCCGGCCCGGGTGCGCGAGTATCACCCCGGCGGCGACACGACGCCCGCCCCCGGCACGTGGAAGGAGTTCGACCACGGCGCGGCGGTGCGTACCCGCGAGCGCATGCCGGACGGCACCTTCCTGGAGACCGACGCGTGGCGCGGCCAGTGGCGGCACTACAGCGCGGGCGACCACCTGCTCGGCCGGCGCACCGACGGCGGCGTGGTGATCACCACCGACTCGCTGGGCCGCTGGCAGGCGATCGGCACCGAGTACGACTTCCGCGGCCCGCTGAGCGAACTGCGGGGCTGGGGACGGCGGATCCGCGAGGGGCAGCGCATGCCGTGGACGGACAGCCGGCTGGGCATCGACGCGACGCAGTTCCGCGGCGCGCTGCAGGGCCTGCCGAACATCCCGGCGGCCGGCACGATCCGCCTGGCCGAAGCCGCCTACCAGCCGTACTGGTCGGTGATCGCGAAGAAGGCCCTCCTGGAGCTCGGACAGGAGTTCGTGATCGAGTTCGCCGCGAACCTGATCGCCAACGGCATCACCGCGGCGATCAACAACAAGCCCTTCACCGGTAAGGACGTGCTCAAGTCGTTCGCGAACGCGGCGGTGGGCTCCGCGGTCAAGACCACGCTGGGCACCTTCATCCACGAGAACAAGCTCACGCACACCCGCTGGATGGGCGACGCCAAGAGCGGTCTGGGCAACATCGACGGCGGCAAGCACTGGAACCGGCGCCCGGGCAACCACGACAAGACCTGGGCCAACGAGTGGGCGGGCAACGAGACGCCGATCCGGTGGCGCAGCGGCACCTACGACTTCGGCTTCAACATCGGCCTGGGCGGGATCACCGGGTGGGTCAACGGCGCGATGAACGCCTCGGTGTGGGGGATCACCGGCGCCGACGGTCTCACCCACAAGCTCACCGGCTGGGACGCGTTCCTGGACGGCGGTCTGTCCGCGTTCTCCGGCATGTTGAGCAACGGCAGCGTGGCGCTGGCCCGCAACGTCGTGCTCAGCGGTGCCGGCGGTCGGTTGTTCCACCGGCAGGGCTTCAACGAGTTCGTCCTCAACATCGCCTTCAAGTCTCTCGAGAAGGTCTTCAGCGGCTGGCTCACGCCGACGCTGCGGGGCGCCATCCATCCGTACTGGTACTAGAAGAGCAGAAGGGTGCGTAGCGCACAGGTGTCGAGCATCGACCATCGAGGGAGCGGCACCGGGCCGGCGGCCGTCCGGGTGGCCGCCAAGGGCCGCGGCACCCATCGCCGGATCGCGGACGCGGTCCGCGCCGCGCCCCCCGGCGCGACCGTGTGGGTCGCCGCCGGCCACTACACCGAATCGCTGGTGCTGGCCCGGTCGGTGACGGTGTGTCCGGAGCCGGCCGGCGGCGAGGTGGTGCTGACCGCGACCGACCACGGCCCGGCGATCACCGTGGACGCGGCGGACTGCGTGGTGCGCGGGCTGAGCGTGCACGGCGCGGGCACCGACGTGCCGGCCGTCAGCGTGGGTCCGGGCGCGGGCCTGATCCTGGCCGACTGCACGGTGACCGGTGGCCGGATCGAGGTGCGCGGCGGGCCGGACCGGCCCGGGGAGGACGGCGCCGATCCGGACCTGGACGCCGCGCCGACGGCCGCCGGGACCACCTCGGCGCTGCTGCTCACCGGCACGCGCGTGCGCGGCGCGCGGCTCGCGGGCCTGCATGTGTCCGGTGACGCGCGGGCCCGGGTCGAGGACGTCGAGGTCAGCGCGATCGAGGGCACCGGGATCGTGCTGTCGGGCGGTGCGCGGGTGGGCGTGGCGCGGCTGCGCCTGGAGGCCACCTCCGGCTCGGGCATCCGGCTGCGCGGCCGGGCGATGTTGCGGCTGAGCGATTCGGTGCTGCACGGCTGCGGGCGGGTGGGCCTGCTGCTGGAGGACGCGTCCTCGGCTGTGGCGGGCGAGAGCCGCGTGAGTGCGCCGGGCGCGGCCGGCATCCGGCTCGGCGGCAGCGCCCGGGCCGAGCTGACCGACTGTCGCATCCTGGACGCCGCCGAGGCCGGCATCGTGCTCGACGGCACCGCGCGGGTGGTCGCGCAGGGCTGCGCGGTGCGCCGCTCGGCGACCAACGGCGTACTGCTCACCGAGGGTGCGGGCGCCGACCTGACCGACTGCCGGATCCTGGACTCCGGCTACGGCGCGGTTCACGCCGCCGGCACCGCCGTGCTCAAGCTGGCCGACTGCCGGGTCCGGGGAACTCCCGAGCACGGCGTGCACACCGCGGACACCGCCCGGGCCGAGCTGACCGACTGTACGGTCTCGGCCGCCGCGATGACCGGGATCGCGGTCACCGGCCGGTCCTCGGCCGCGCTCTCCGGCTGCCTGGTCGCGGACACCGCGACCGGCATCGGGATCGGTTCGCCGACCGGATCGCGGGTGTCGGGCTGCACGGTGCGCGCGGCCGGGCGGACCGGGATCGAGGTCACCGGCGAGGGCGTCGCCGAGCTGGCCGGCAACCGGGTCACCGGCGCGGGCGCCGCGGGCATCGTGTTCGACGCGGGTTCGCGGGCCGAGCTGGCCGGCGGCTCGATCGAGGACTGCACCGGCTCGGGCCTGGTGGTGTGGACCGGCGCCCGTCCCACGGTGCACGGTCTGCGGATCGAACGGCCGGGCAAGAACGGCCTGTACGTCGCCGAGCAAGCCGGCGGCACCTTCACCGGGTGCGACGTGATCGGCGCCGGCTACGCGGCGCTGCACGTGGGCGGCGGCGCGGATCCGCTGTTCCGTCGCTGCCGGGTGCGCGAATGCACCGACGACCTGAGCACGGATCCGAACGCCGCGCCGGTGTTCGACGACTGCGATCCCGCGCTCGGCGCCGGCAGCGGCCCGCGGCTCGCGACCGCCGCGACCGCGGGCATCGCGCCGGGTCCCTCGGCTGCCGCCGCGTCCGTGCCCGAGTTGCCCGACGTGGTCGAGGAGAGCCTGCCCGACCTGCTCGCCGAACTCGGCGAACTGGTGGGCCTGGACGGGGTCAAGCGCGACGTGGCGTCGATGGCCAAGCTGATGCAGACGGTCCGGCTCCGGGTCGAGGCCGGGCTGCCCGCGCCGCCGCTGAGCCGGCACCTGGTCTTCGCGGGCAACCCGGGCACCGGCAAGACCACGGTGGCGCGGCTGTACGGCCGGCTGCTCAAGGCGCTCGGCCTGCTCGGCCACGGCCATCTGGTCGAGGTCGACCGCAGCGCGCTGGTCGGCGAGTACGTCGGCCACACCGGGCCCAAGACCGCCGCCGCGTTCAACCGGGCGATCGGCGGCGTGTTGTTCATCGACGAGGCCTATTCGTTGTCGCCGCTCGCCGGCGGCAACGACTTCGGCTCCGAGGCGATCGCCACGCTGGTGAAGCTGATGGAGGATCACCGCGACGACGTCGTGGTGATCGCCGCCGGATATCCCGACGACATGGACCGGTTCGTGTCCTCCAACCCGGGCCTGGCCTCCCGGTTCACCCGCACGCTGCTGTTCGAGGACTACGACGCCGAGCAGCTCGTGGCCATCGTCGAGCACCAGGCGGAGCGGCATCGCTACGAACTGACCCCCGCCGCGCGCGCCGAACTGCTCGCGCTGTTCGCCGGCATGACCCGCGGCGGCGGCTTCGGCAACGGGCGCTCGGCCCGGCAGGCGTTCCAGGAGATGACGGAACGTCAGGCCGGTCGGGTCGCCGAACTCGACAACCCCGACGCGGCCCAACTGATCGCCCTGGAGGTCGCGGACCTGCCCGCGTCCCTCGCGGGCGCGACCGCGTGAGCATCCTCCCCCCGACACCTGGAGTCCCCGTGCCCGCCAACAACCGCCCGCACAACGGTGGTTCCCCCGACGACCCGAACGGCTTCGCGGCCACCTTCGCCCGCCGACCCGGCACCGGCGCCCGCGGCCCGGTGCCCGGCCCGCGGGTCTGGGGCACGATCGGCGGCGCCGCGGCGCTGACCACCGGCGCGATCGTGCTGGTGCCGCTGCTGGCCGCGCCCGGCACCGCCGCCTCGCATCCCCGCCGCGACGTGCAACACGTCGCGGCGAACGCGGCGTTGCCGGGTACGCCCGCCGGCTGGGGCACCCCGGGCAGCGCCGAACCGGCCCCGGTCGAGGGGGTTCCGGTGAGTGCCGACGGCACGCCCGCGGTGCCGCAGGGTCCGCCCGGCGGAGCGCCGGTCGGCTACCAGCCGGGCGGCGTGCCCGGCACGGGGGCGGGCGGCTCGGTGGCCTACAACGGCGGTGCCGCCGGCGGGGGCGGCGGTGCGGTGGCCGGCGGTGGCGCGGGTGGCGGCGGGGTCGGCGGTGGCGGTGGCTCCGCCGTCCCCGGGGCCGGCGGGTCCACTCCGGGCGGTTCGGTCGCCGGCGGTGGCGCCGGCGGCACCACGTCGGGCGCCAAGCCGCCGGTGCCGCCGCCGAGCACCCCGGCCAAGCCGCCGGTCGCCCCGGCCCAGGGACCGCAGCAGGTCTACAACGGCTATGCCGGGCTGGGTTGTTCGAACTCGGGCGCCGGATTCCGGGTGCAGGGCGAGTACAGCGACGGCAAGGAGGGCTGGTACAAGGTCGGCAGCGGCGGCCTGGGCACGGCCGGGTGCGGGGACGACTTCTGGGCGATCCCGATGTCCGGCTCCAAGACCAAGGACGATTCCAGTGTCGCCGCGGTGTGGACCTGGAACGCCGGTGCCAGGGCCAAGAGTTGCTCGGTGCAGGTGTACGTGCCCGGCGGCTCGACCTGGCGCGACGCGGCCGGCAAGCCGGCGTTCTACCAGGTGCTGGACACCGATAGCGGTTCCGCTCCGGTCCGATCCACCTTCACCGTCGACCAGACCGCGCACCGCGGCGCCTGGATCCAGGGCGTGAGCCTGCCGGTCAAGGACGGCAAGGTGGTGCTGCGCATGGTCAACCGGGGCGAGGACTGGGTGGGCCAGGACAAGACGTACGCGCACCTGGCCGCGGGTCAGGCGCGGGTGCTCTGCTACGACCGCTGACCCGGCGACCGCTTCCGGCGACCACTTCCACCGGCTGTTTCCCGCCGGCTGTTTCCTCCCGGCTGTTTCCTCCCGGCCGGGCCCTTCGCGGCCCGGCCGGTTGCCCGCGTTCCACGGGTGCGCGGCTCAGCGCGGGTACATCTTGACGACCTTGCCGTCCAGGTCGGCCCGCAGATAGCCGCCCCCGTAGTCGTCACTGACGTAGATCTTCAGCGCCGGCACCCGGTCGATCAGTCCGATGTCCAGGATCACGTAGTGGTTCTTGGGCGTGGTGACGCCCAGTTCCTTGTCGGCCTTGGCCATCAGCGCGGGCAGCGCGTCCCAGTTGACCTTCGTCAGGTCGATGGTCTTGTCGTCCCGGTCGGTCCCGGAGCCGGATTCCTTCTTGGTCGCGCCGTCGCGGTAGGAGAAGCGGTCGTACAGGCGGGCATTGCCGGCGACCGGTACCTCCGTGAAGGCGTACTTGTCGTAGACGTTGAGTTCCTTCACCTTGGTCCCCCCGATCACCGGGGCCATCGCGTCGATCAGGCCGCGGATGGCGGTGGGGGTGAGCAGGTTCACCGTCTCCGCGGGGGGCTTGGTGGTGCGCGTCGCCGACGGCCGGGTGGGTGTCGAGTCGACCGGGATCCCCGGCACGTCGGGCGACGGGGTGGGGCGCGCGCTGTTGGTGCTCTGCGTGCCGGCGCCGGCCTTCGTGTCGGAATCCGAACCCTTGTCGCCGAATTGGGAGGCCAGGACCAGCGCGACCAATCCGCCGACCAGGATGGTGCCGACCGCGGAACCGGCGATGATCCGGACCCGGCGGACCCGCTGCCGATCCGGCGACTGGGGTTCGGCCGGGGTGAACGGCGTCGCATAGCGCGAGGACGGCGGTTCGGACGGCGGTGGCGGGGTCGACGACGCCTGCCAGGCACCGGAGTTCGCCTCCGCGCCGACCCGGTCCGCGCCCGACCAGGCCGGTCCCGCATCCGCCGCGCGACCGCCGCCGAGGTCGGCCGGCTGCCAGGCGAGGGCGTCGGCGACCGGCAGCGCCGACGTGGTGTGCTGCGACGAGGGCCGCCCGGTCGGCTCGCCGGCCGCCTCGGCCAACAGCCGGTCCAGGTGCGCCGCGTCCGGGCGGGCCGCAGGGTCGCGGACCAGCAGCGCCTCCAGGACCGGAGTCAGCGCACCCGCGCGGACCGGCGCCGGCACCGTCTCGGTCAACACCGCGGCGAGCGTGGCCAGGCTGGTCGCCTTGCGCAGCGGATGTCGCCCCTCGACCGCTACGTACAACATCATTCCCAGCGACCACAGGTCGGACGCCGCGTTGTCCTCCTCGCCGCGGATGCGCTCGGGCGCGATGTACTCGGGCGAGCCGATCAGGTCCCCGGTCGCGGTCAGACTCGTCGACTCGCGCAGCGCGGCGATGCCGAAGTCGGTCAGCACCGGGCTGCCGTCGGCGCGCAACAACACGTTGCCCGGCTTGACGTCGCGGTGGTGGATCCCGGCCGCGTGCGCGGCGCTCAGCGCGGACAGCACACCCCGACCGATCGCGGCGGCCTCGGCGGGCGGGATCGGCCCGACCGTCAACCGGTCGTGCAGCGAGCCGCCCGGGACCAGTTCCATCACCAGCCACGGATGCGGAACCTCGGCGGCATCCACGATGTGATGAATCGTCACCACGTGTGGGTGGTTCAGCCGGGCCAGCGACCTGGCCTCGCGCAGCACCCGCTCGCGCAACATCCGCGCGGCGGTCGGATCGTCCTCCAGCAGCGCCGGGTCCGGCGGCCGGACCTCCTTGAGCGCGACCTCGCGTTCCAGCGCCAGGTCACGCGCCCGCCAGACCAAGCCCATGCCGCCACCACCGAGCCGCTCCAGCAACTCGAAGCGGCCGTCGATCACGCGTCTGCCAGGTACACCCGGGGTCATGCGGCACACCCTACAAATCCGGACTCCCACACCGGCACTCGCCGCCCGCATCGTGGGCAACTCCCTCGCCGAAAACCAACCCCACCCCACCCGCCGAACCCCCAACCCACACCCCCGCCCACCATGCGAACCCCGGCCTGCCCGCCCGGGAGCCGAACGCCCCGGCCGAGTCGCCCGCTTACGGTCGGGCGCATCGCGCCCCACCCCAGACCACCTCGACCGCCCCCACTCCGACCCACGACGCAAGCCCCCGCACGCCCACCCGTGACCCGAACGCGCCGGCCGAGTCACCCGCTCACGGTCGGGAGCTTCGCGCCCCACCCCAAACCCCATCCACCACCCCCGCCCCCAACCCGCCACCCACACGCCCACCTCGGACCCGAACGCCCCGGCCGAGTCGCCCACTCACCGTCGAGAGCTTCGCGCCCCACCCACCCCCGCCCCGCCAGGGGGTAGCGTGACGGTTGGGTGCGGAACGTGATGGATGTAGGACTATCGGTTATTTTGATCATCACTTTTTGCTAGGGTCGGCGCAGAGGCGAGAGTGCCCCCGCCATGGGGCCGCGCCGCGATTCGCGCGTTCGCCGGATGTGGACCACCTGACGACACGGATCACACGACACCCGATCTCCCACGGCCCCGCGAGGGGTCCGCGCCCCCACGTGTGAGGGCGGTGCGACGGCGCCCGGACCCGGGCGCCCGGACCTGGGCCGGGTACGCGGCACACGAACCGGTGTGCGGGGTATGGCGATTCGGCATGCCCGAACGGGTGCGGGGTCGCCTCGGCCGACGAGAGGTCAGGGCGTTGATGGAAGCGTTCTTCAGGGGATGGGGCCGGGTCGCCGGGTTGTTGCCGGGGCCCGGTGATCTGCCGGCGATACGCCGCGCGCCGGGGCGGGATCTGCTGGCCGGACTCACCGTCGCGGTGGTCGCGTTGCCACTGGCGTTGGCGTTCGGCGTGGCGTCGGGGGTCGGCGCGCAGGCCGGGCTGGTGACGGCGGTGGTCGCGGGCGCGCTGGCGGCGGTGTTCGGCGGGTCCAACCTCCAGGTGTCCGGACCGACCGGGGCGATGACCGTGGTCCTGGTCCCGGTCGTGCAACGCCACGGCACCGACGGCGTGTTGATGGTCGGCCTGATGGCCGGCGTACTGCTGGTCGTGGTCGCCGTACTGCGCCTGGGCCGGGCCGCGAAGTACCTGCCGCTGCCGGTCGTCGAGGGCTTCACCGCGGGCATCGCCGTGGTGATCGCCCTCCAGCAGGTGCCCGCCGCGTTGGGCGCGGCCGGCGAGGGCGAGAAGGTGTGGCAGGTCGCCGGGCACGCCACCGTGCGCTTCCTCGAACACCCGGACGCCGACGCCCCCGCGATGGCCCTCGGCGTGGCCGCGCTGCTCCTGGTCTGCGCGCGATGGCGGCCGGGCGTACCGTTCTCGCTGCTCGCGGTGGCCGCCGCGACCCTCCTGGCCGAGGTCCTGCCCACCCTCGACGTGGCCCGCATCGGCAGCCTGCCCAACGGGCTGCCCGCCCCGTCCCTGGCCTTCCTCGACGCGTCGATGCTGGTCGTCCTGCTCCCGTCCGCCCTGGCCGTCGCCGCACTGGCCGGCCTCGAGGCGCTCCTGTGCGCGAGCGTGGCCGACGGGATGACGACCGGCCAACGCCACGACCCCGATCGCGAACTCCTCGGCCAGGGCATCGCCAACCTGGCCACGCCCCTGTTCGGCGGCGTACCGGCCACCGCGGCCATCGCCCGAACCGCCGTCAACGTCCGCGCCGGCGCGTCCTCCCGGCTCGCCGCGCTCACCCACGCCGTCGTGCTCGCGGTGATCGTCTTCAGCGCGGCCGGCCTGGTCTCGCACATCCCGCTGCCCGCGCTGGCGGGCGTACTGCTGGCCACCTGCGTGCGCATGGTCCAGATCTCCACGCTGGCCGCGCTGGCCCGCTCCACGCGCGCCGACGCCGCCGTGCTCGCGGTGACGTTCGTGGTGACCGTCGCGGTGGACCTGGTCACCGCGGTGGTGATCGGCATCGCCCTCGCCGTCGTCCTGGCGCTGCGCCAGGTGACCCGCTCGGCCCGGCTGGAGCCGGTACCGATCCCCACCGACGACGCGGAGGAGGAGGCCGGGGCCGGGCCCCGCGGCACGCCCGGGCCCTCGACCGGCCACATCGCGGTGTTCCGCCTGGACGGGCCGCTGTTCTTCCCGGCCGCACACCGCCTGCTCACCCGGTTGTCCGAGGTGGAGGACGTCCGGGTGGTCGTTCTGCGGATGTCTCGGGTGACCGCGATCGACGCGACCGGCGCCGGCGTCCTGGGCGAGGCGATCACCGACCTGGAGGTGCGCGGCGTCACCGTATTGCTCTCCGGCGTCCAGCCGGACCACGATCAGGTTCTGGACGCGCTGCGGATCGCCGAGCATCTGCGCCGCGATCACCTGGTCTTCCCGGACACGCGCGGTGCGATCCGGCACGCCCGGGAACTCGTCCGCGCCGGCCGCCCGAAACCGGCGGCCCGCTGACGGCGCACCCGCAGCCCCGGAAGCCCACCGCACAAGCCCGCCGCAAGCAAACCCGCAGCCCACCGCAAGCCCGTCGAAGGAGCCCGCCGGGAGAGCCACGCCAAGGAGCCCGTCGCTACTCGCCCAGATAGTGGAACGCGAGCCAGAACACGCCGCCGATGATGTGCGTGACGAACAGGAAGAAGCAGAGCCAGATCAGAATGCCCTTCTCGGTCTGCTTCTGCGTCTCCCGAGGCCGCCGCGATATCGCCGCGGACGAGGCGGACGAGGCGGACGAGGCGGACGAGGCGGACGAGGCGGCCGGAGCAGACGAAGCAGCCGGGGCGGGCGGCGCGCCCGGCCCGGCCGCGCCTGGCTCCGGGGCCGACTCCGGGGCCGGCTCCGGGGCTGGTTCGGTCATCACGGTTCCTCGCGTCGGGGCGGAGCAGACCACCGGGGTACGCACCCGGACTGCCCCGCCACGGTAACCGCCGCGCACGCGGCACCCGCGACGACCACCCGTGCGGCACCGTCCCGCTCGGGTGGTGCCCCGCCGTCCGGTCCTGCCGCCCCGCCCCGCGGGCTCAGCCCTGTCCCTCCGCCAGCACACCGATCAGCCGCCCGATGCGATTGCTGATGATCATGTCCACGCCCATTCCCACCAGCCGGCGCATCACCCGCGGCGAGTCCACCGTCCACGCGCTCACCAGGTAACCGTCCGCGTGGCAACGCTCGACCGAGGCCGCGTCGTACGCCCGCCAGCGCAGGTTGATGTACTCCGGCCGCAGGTCGCGCAGCACCGCCGCGTCCGGCACACGTGCGAACGAGTCGCCGCTGAGCCCGATGTGCGCGTGCGCGGCGTGCTCGCGCACCCGGCTCATCGCGACCGGCCCGCCGACGTACAAAATCCGCTCGTTCACCCCGTGTCGGTCGACCGCGTCCACGGCCGGCTCGGCCAGTTCGATCTCGCCGAAGTCGACCATCAACCCGCCTCGGGTGCCCTTGATCAGCTCCAACGCCTCGCCGAAGCCGGGCACCCGGTACTTCCCGCGCCGGCCGATCTCCTGGACCTGAGCCAACGTCAGGTCCCGCACCCGCGCGTTGCGCCACCACAACCGGCGCAGCGTCGCGTCGTGCAGGAGCACCAAGTGCCCGTCCCGGGTGATCTCGAGGTCGACCTCGACCAGATCGGCGCCCTGCTCCAGTGCGCTCGCCAACGACGGCAGGGTGTTCTCCCGAAAGCGCCGGGGGTCGCCTCGGTGGGCCACGGCCAGGGTCACGACAAACCTCTCGATCGGGGACCGGCGGGCACACCGTACACGGGGGCCGACCGGCCCGGGCTCATCGCGCCGAGGCGCCGTCGGGCATGCCGAATCCACGCAGCAGGGTGTCCACGATCCGGGTCGCCAGCACGTCCGCGTCCTCGCCCCGGTCGTGCTGCGCGGCCTCGTGGATCAGCGCGTAGTACACCCGCCGGGTCCAGTCCAGGTCGACGTCCGCACGCAGCACCCCGGCCTCCCTGGCCCGCCGGAAGAGCCGGTCGCACCGGTCGAGCACGTCCGCGTGCACGCGCGCCGGCTCGGAGTCGTCGGTGCGCGGCGCGGTCATCGCGAAGCCCCACGCGAGCTTCACCCGCAGCACGTTCGCGGTGACCTGGTACAGCGCGACGGCGGGCGGCGTGGTCTCCGGCCGCCCCGCCGTCACCGCGTCGTGGAACTGCCGCGCGGCCCACACACTCATCGCCGCGATCAACGCCTCGCGGGTGGCGAACCGACGGTGCACCGTCGTCCTGGCCACCCCGGCCGCCTCGGCGATCTGCTCCATCGTGGCCGCCGGATTCTCGCTCAGCACCCGCTCGGCCGCCTCCAGGATCGCGCGCACGGTCCGCTCCGCGTCCGCGCGCAGCGGTCGCGTGCGCTCCCCGGTACCACTCGCCTTCGAAGTCACGGTCGAACTGTACGACAAAGTCGCCACTCCAGCCCTACTTGCATCATCAGTGATGCATGTTCTAAGTTCAGTGCATCACCGAAGCACCACTTAGCGTTCGCGGCGGCACCACCTGCGGCTGCACTACCCAAGGAGCCCTCATGGACCTGCGTCTCGACGGCAAGACCGCCCTGGTGACCGGCGCGAGCCGAGGCATCGGCCTGGCGATCGTGTCCGCCCTCGCCGACGAGGGCGTCCGCGTCCTGGCCGCCTCCCGCACCCTCACCCCGGAGCTCGCCGCGACCGGCGCCCTGACCATGGCCGTGGACCTGGCCCGACCCGACGGGCCGATCCGACTCGCCGAACGCGCCGCGGCCGAGTTCGGCCGACTCGACATCCTGGTCAACAACGTCGGCGGCGGCGACGCGGGCGGCGACGATCAGACCGGCGGCTTCCTGAGCTTCACCGACGACCAGTGGCTCGCCTCGTTCGAGCTCAACTTCCTGGCCGCCGTGCGCACCACGCGCGCCGCACTGCCCGCGCTGCTCGACGCGCGCGGCGCGATCGTGAACATCTCCTCGCTCGGCGCCCGAGTGCCGCACGCCGGGCCGGTGACATACACCACCGCCAAGGCCGCGCTGACCGCGTTCGGCAAGGCGCTCGCCGAGGAGTTCGGGCCGCGCGGCGTCCGGGTCAACACGGTCTCCCCCGGCGCGGTGCGCACCGCGATGTGGGAGGCGCCGGACGGCTACGGCGCCCAACTGGCCACATCCATGGGCCTGTCCCACGAACAGTTGCTCGCCGCGCTCCCCGGCGCGACCGGCATGGTCACCGGACGCTTCGTCGAGCCCGCCGAGGTGGCGACCGCGGTCGCCTACCTGCTCTCCCCGCTCGCGGGCAGCGTGACCGGCACGGACCACCTCGTCGACGGCGGCGCGCTCAAGGCCGCCTGACACTCCCGCGCCGCCCCGGGCGGTCCAAGCGGTACGACGGGGTCTTCCGTTGCGGAGGGCCCCGTCGTACGCCCGAACCGTCGGCGCTCACCCCGCCCGAGGCCGCACCCCCAGCGCCGGCAGCACCGTCTCGCCGATCCGGTACGCCTCCTCCAGCAACGGGTTGCCGGACAGGATGAACGTGTCCACACCCATCGCCTCGAACTCCTGCAACCGCTCGATCACCTGAGCCGTGGAACCGACCACCGCCGTCCCGGGCCCGGGCCGGAACAACCCCATCCCGGGCCACAGGTTGGGGTACACCTCCAACTCCCGTGCCCGAGCCGGGACCCGGCCGCCGTGCTGGCGGAACTGCCGTTCCCAGCCGACCCCGTCCGCGTCCGCCGCCTGGCCCAACTGCCTCGCGTAGGTGGCGTGGCTGGTCACCTCGAGCAGCCGATCGGCCGCCGCCCACGCCTCGTTCTCGCTGTCCCGCACGATCAGGTGCAGCCGCAGTCCGATCCGCAACGAACGCCCGTGCGCGGCGGCCCGCTCGCGGACCCGCTCCAGCTTCTCCCGGAGCAGGTGCGGTGGTTCGCCCCAGGTCAGGTAGACGTCGACGTGCTCCGCGGCCATCTCGATGCCGGCCGGGGACGAACCGCCGAACCACATCGGGACGTGCCCGCCGTCCCGGTGCAACTCGCGCAGCCCCGCACCCGCCTGCCGCAGGTCGTAGAACTTCCCCTTGTGGTCGAACACCTCGCCCGAGGTCAGCCGCCGGACGATCGACCAGTACTCGGCGCTGAGTTCGTAGCGCTCGTCGTGCTCCAGATGCAGCCCGTACTCGCGCAGGCCCTCGGTCGAGCCGTTGACCACGTTGAACCGCAGCCGCCCCGCGCCGAACAGCGCCTCGAAGCTCAGCGCCATCTTGGCCAGCAACGTCGGCGCGATCAGCCCGGGATGCACCGCGAGCAGCGGTCGGAACGTCGGCGCCGCCGCGGCCACCACGCTGCCCAGCGACCACACGTCGTACAGGTCGGTCGCCAGCAACGCGCCACTGAACCCCAACCGGTCCACCGCTCCCGCGAGTTGCTGGAGGTAGGCCAGGTCGACCGGACGCCGGCCGGCGGGCTCCCACGGATACGGCCCCTCACGCGGGATCACGTACCACAACACCTCGGTACTCATCGGGCACCGCCGTCCGGCGCCGCGAGCACCTCGGCCACCAGCGGCGCCAACGCGGCGCCCTGCGCGTCGGCGACCGTGATCGGCCGGTCGATGAACCCGTTCGCCACGAAGATGTCCGCGGCCTCCTGCTGCTCGGCGATGAACGAGGCAGGCACCGGCTCCAGCCGCCACGGCAGCGCCGCCAGCGCCTCGGCCCAGTCCGCCCGCGCACCCGGCAACTCGGCCGCGTGCAAAGCGGCCGCCTCGTCGAGGTGCGCCGCGGCCCACTCGTCGGCCTCGCGCAGCGCGGACACCACGATCGCGGCCACCTCCGCGCGGTCCTCGGCGAACGCGCGGCGCGCGAAGAACACCGAGCGGTCGGTGATCACGTCGCCGACCCGGTGCAGCACCCGAAGCCCGGGCTCGCGCAGCGCGGCGACCAGCTCGGGGCCCTGCGCGACCCAGCCGGCGATCTCGCCGGAACGCAGCCGCGCGGCCTGGTCCTGTCCCGCCGCCGGCCGCACCGGCGTGATGTCGTCCCGGTAGGACAGCCCGACGTCGGCGAGCGCCTTGGCCACGAAGTGGGTCTGCCACGAACCGATGCTCAGCACGACCGTGCCGTCCTTGAGGTCCACCGGCGCGCGCACCGGGCCCTCGTCGGCGACCAGCAACGCGCCGTGCCCGGGACGCGGCGCGGACACCGCGACGTAGACGAGGTCGTGGCCCTGCGCCTGGCCGACGATCGGCGGCGTCGAACCGGTCCCGCCGAAGTCGATCGTGCCGTCGCCGAGCAGTTCGCCCACCCGGGTGCCCTCCACGGGCACCCAGGTCACGCTCTCCCCCAGCGGCTCCAACGCGCGCTCCAGGATGCCCAGCCGCGCGAGCAGGTACAACGACGGGTTGCTGCCGTGGACACCGATGGTGACGGTCATTCAGATCACTCCGGTCGAAGACGGGGACGAGGAAGAGGACGAGGAGAAGGACAACGCGGAAGACGCGGAAGACGAGCCGCGGCCGACCGAAGCGGGGAGCACGGACGCCCCGGCGGATCCGGAATCCGGCGTGTGCACACCCAGATCGGCGAGCAACCGCCGGCGCAGCGCCGCGAACGCCGGATCGGTGGGATCGCGCGGCCGGTCCACCGCGACCACCTCGTCGGTGACCAGGTTTCCGTCCCGCAGCACCGCGACCCGGTCGGCCAGCCGGATCGCCTCCTCCACATCGTGCGTGACCAGCAGCACGGCGGGCCGATGCACCCGGCACAACTCGCCGACCAGGTCCTGCATGCGCATCCGGGTCAGCGCGTCCAACGCGGCGAACGGTTCGTCCAGGAGCAGCAGTTCCGGCTCGCGCACCAGTGCACGGGCGAGCGCGACGCGCTGCGCCTCACCGCCGGACAGGGTCGCCGGCCAGGCCTGGGCATGCCCTTCCAGACCGACCTCGGTCAGCGCGCGCAGGCCGACCTCCCGGGTGGCCCGACCTCGCGGCAGGCCGACCACGACATTGGCCAACACCCGCTTGGACGGGACCAGTCGCGGTTCCTGGAAGACGATGGTGCGGGCCTCGGGGACCAGGACCGTGCCGCCGTCGCTGCGATCGAGCGCGCCGAGGATGCGCAGCAGCGTGGTCTTGCCGGTACCGCTCGCGCCGAGCAGCGCGACGAACTCGCCGCGGGCGATGTCAAGGTGCACGCCGTCCAGAACGGCGCGGGTGCCGAACACCCGGCGCAGCCCCCGGATGTGTACCGCGACGTCGGCGGTGGACCCGGTGCGATCGGTGCTCATCGGCCGGCCCCCTGCCCCTGGTTGCGCCAAGGCATCAGCACCCGTTCCAGGATGCGCACCAGGACGTCGGCGAGCAGGCCGAGGATCGCGTAGACCAGGATGCAGACGGTGAGGATGTCGGTACGCGAGAAGCTCTGCGCCTGGCTCATCAGATAGCCGATCCCGGCCGTGGAGTTGATCTCCTCGGCCGCGATCAGCGCGATCACGCTCAGCGTCATGGACAGCCGCAGCCCGGAGAGCAGCGCGGGCAGCGCGCCCGGCAGGACCACCTCGCGCACCAGTGCGATTCGGCCGACGCCGAAGCTGCGCATCGCCTCGACCAGCTTGCGGTCCACGTTGCGCACCCCGCCGGAGGCGGAGACGTACATCGGGAACGCGGTGGCCACCGCGATCAGGATCACCCGGGCCGATTCGCCGATGCCGAACCACACCATGAACAGCGGGACCAGCGCGAGGAACGGCACGGTGCGCAACAACTGCACGGTGGAGTCCAGGAGTTCCTCACCGAGCCGGGAGAATCCGGTGAGTACGCCCAGGGCCAGGCCGATGGTGAGCCCGAACACCAGGCCCAGACCGGCCCGACCCAGCGAGACCCGGAGCGCGTCCGGGAGTTGGCCGTTGTCCCACATCTCGCGTGCCGCGCGGAAGACGTCGGCGGGTGAGCCGAGCAGGTCCGGGCTGAGCGCTCCGCTGTGCGAGGCCCAGGCCCAGCCGCCGACCAGCGCGAGCGGGCCGATCGCCCGCAGCGCGGGGCTGAGGAAGCGCGGTCGCGGGCGCGGGAGTCGCGGACGCGGGGTGACCAGGCCGGGGTACTCGCGTACCCGGGGTTCGGCCTTGACCAGCGTGGGCGCGCTCATCCGGTGGCTCCCGCGAGGGAGGCCACGTCCAGCAGGTGCGGCTTGACGTCGACCAGGCTCGGGGTGACCTTCTGGTTCAGGAAGAACTGGGCGACCTTGCCGAAGCGTTCCACGTCGGCCGGTCGGATCGGCTCGACCGTCGCGCCCTGCCGGGTGAAGTCGGTCTGGATGCGCTTGGGTTCGGCGCCGTAGGCGGTGGGGCCGGAGTCGGTGAAGACGTTGATGTACGCGGCGGGGTCGGCGATCTCCTTGGCGCCGGCCTCGTGCAGGTAGGCGTAGAACGCCTTGACCACCTCGGGGTGCTTGTCCGCGAACGCGTTGCGCACCGCCCACACCGAGTAGTTGTCCGAGCCGAGCGCGCGGCCGTCGGCGAGGAAGCGCGCGTTGCCGGAGGCCAGCGCGGGCACCGAGTAGGTGGCCCAGGTGGCCCACGCGTCGACCTGGCCGGCGGCGAACACCGGCGCGGTCTGGTCGGCGCGCAGGTAGACCCGCTCGACCTTGTCGGCCGGGATGCCCGCCTGTTCGAGTGCGGCGAGCAGCAGGTATTCGCTGGTGCCGCCCTGCGAGCAGGCCACCTTCTTGCCGATGAGGTCCCGGATCGAGTGGATCTTCGAGTCGCTCTTGACCAGGATGCCCTCGCCCGCCAGGTCGGGGGCGGTGGCGCCGAACAGCTTGAAGCTCGGCTTCTGGCCGAGCGCGGCGACGGCGGAGGTGATCGAGCCGAGCGCGACGTCGAGTTGGCCGGCGTTGATCGCCTGCGCGGCCGGTGCGAACGGGCCCGCGCTCCCGGTCCAGGAGACCTTGGCGCCGACCTTGGCCAGCGCCGCGTCCAGGGAACCGTCCTTCTTGCCGAGCGCGAGCACGCCGTTGTTCCCCGGGTCGGGGACGCGCAGCGTGATACCGGTCTTGGTGTCACCCGCGGCCGACGACGCCTTGGCGTCCTTCGACGAGGAGCCGCAGCCGGTCAGCGCGATCAGTGTCGCGGTCGCGAGCGCGACGGCGGACAGCAGACGGGTGCGACGGCGAGGGGGCCGGCTACTCATGGGATGCCTCCAGCGTGGATATCCGGGACGGTTCGGGGTCGAGCGGTTGTTCGGGGTGCGCGCGCCCGGCGGGCGACGGCGCGGTGTCGATCGAGCGGGTCGGGTCCTCGGGTCGCGGCGCGCCCGCGGCCGACGCCCTTCGCGCGTTCGCGAGTTCGCGAGCGGCCCGCAGCGGCTCCGGGGCCGCCCACGCGCGCACGTCCACGGGTTCGGCCAGGAAGCCCTGCCCGCGCAGGAAGCGCTCCTGGAGCGCGAGCAGGTCCAGGCGCTCGGCGGAGAGGTCGATCCGCAGCGTGTCCGGGCCGAGTTCGCGGTACGCGCCGGCCACTCCGAACGCGCCCGCACCGGTCTCGGCGCCCAGGATCCGGGCCACCTCGGCGGGATGCCCCGGCGCCCAGTCGGCCGCCTCGACCAGCACCGCGAGGAAGCGGGTGACCAGTTCCGGGTGGCGCTCCAGCAGATCCCGGTGCACGGTGATCGGCCGCGGCGTCCCGTTGTTGATCCGCGCTCGCGGGTCGGCCGCCGCGTCCAGGTCCACCGCCACGACCGCGCCGTGCCGTGCGGCCGCCTCGACGGCGAGCGCGCCCTTGACGTACACCGCGTCCACGTCACCGCGCCCCAGCGCGGCCAGTTCGGCCTCCCACTGGCCGATCCCGTGCGCCGCGGGCACCTCGACCGGACGCGCGTCGGACAAGGTCGCGCCGGCCAGGGACAGTGCGCCGGCGAAGCCGTGCAGTGCCATCGCCCGCCAGAAGTCGATCGCGATGTCGTGCCGGGGAATCGCCAGCCGCAGCCCGCGCAGGTGCTCGGGTGCGCTGATGCCGCTGTCCGCGCGGACCAGGATCGCCTGGCTCTCCTCGATCCAGGTGAGTCCGACCAGCCGGGTCGCCTCGCCTCGCGAACGCGCCCACAACGCGGGCACGTTGCCGCCCTCGCGGAAGAGGCCGGGCAGCGCGTGCGTGTAGTGGTGGTCGGCGGCCACATCGGCGGAGACGTCCTGCAGCGAGCGGACGGTGATGCCCTCGGCCGCGAACTCGGCGTCGAGCAGCCCCAGATCGGCGGCGATGCCGGTGGCGGTGGGTACGGGACAGCGGGTGAACCACAGTTCGTCCGGACGGGCGCCGGTCACGGCGGTCATGGCGATACTTCCGTTCGCGTTGGTGGCGGCGGGGGTCCGCGGCCCGGTCGGGCACGGCGCGGATCGACCCGGGACCGCGTCGGTCCGGGCAGGGGGCAACGGGTCACGCGTGGTCGGGACCTACGGGTGAGCGGCATCGCGACAAGGCAGCGCGCGAACGCCGGACGTCGATCGGGTCGATCGTTCGGGCGCGGGCGTACCGGGGTTCGGTGCGGGGTGGGTCAGCGACAGCCGGCGCTGGAGACGCGCGCGAGGTCGATGTGCCGGCGGCTGGTCAGCAGCGCGCGGGCGGTGGAGGACGGCGCGGTGTACAACGCGTCTGCGGACACGCGGGCCTCCCTCTCGGTTGCTTCGTCGATCACGGCCACTCCCGGCGGAGCGCCGGGCGCGGCAAAAGGTGTATCGGGGGGATCCTGGCATGATCCGCGCCGCGCGATCAAACCTTCCCATGATGTGGGATACCTTGGCGCTCTCCGGCGCGGATCGTGGCACACAGTGGTCGATCGGCTTGCCGTATGGTGAAAACCGCCTGTCGAACGGCGAGTTGGGGGTTCCAGTGGACGCAACCGCGCCGGACACGAACGCGGCGGAGATGAACGCGGCGGACACACATGCGGCGCGCACCCGCGCGGCGCACGCCGGGGCAACACACGCCGGGGCAGCGCACACGGACGCGCCCGACCCGACCACACCGCGCGCACCGTCCGGCGCGCAGGCCGTCCAGCGCGCCCTGGGCATCCTGCACTGCTTCCGGGCGACCGGCACCGACCTGAGCGCGTCGGACATCGCCCGCCGGATGGACCTGTCGGTGTCCACCGCGCACCGCCTGGCCCGCACCCTGGTCGGCGCGGGCTTCCTCGATCAGGACGACCGCACCAGCCGCTACCGGCTGGGTCCCGTGGTCGCCGAACTCGGCCTGCTCGCCTACCACCAGCGCGGCCTGCACCACGCGGCGCCCGAGTTGGAACAGTTGTCCCGGCGCACCTCGGCGACCTCCGACCTGGCCATCCGCAGCGGTCGGCACGCGCTGGTCCTGGTCGGCAGTTCGGTCCAGCCCGGCACCGGCCTCGGCCTGCGCCGGCCACTGCACTCGACCGCACTGGGCAAGGTGCTGCTGGCCTGGGCCGATCCGGCGGACGGCGGTCTGGAGCCGCTGCTGCCGCTGGCCCCGCAGACCGAGCGCACCATCGTGGACCCGGTGGCGTTGCGCGCCCAGTTGCAGGCGGCCCGGGCGATCGGCTACGCGCTCAACGACGGCGAGTCCGTCCCGGGCGTACGCACCCTGGCGGTGCCGATCCTGAACCGGGCCGGCCACGCGCACGCGGCCCTGGCGGTGCGGTCCACGCCCGCCGTGATGACCGACGAGCGCATCCCGTGGTTCCGCGACCGGGCCCAGGCGTGCGCCGACGCCCTGGAGGTACTGCTGTTGCCGCCGCATCGACGCCGACTGCGCGAGTCGGGGCTGCCCGCGGAATAGGGTCCGCCTCACGACTCCGGTCCGGAGTCGTGAGGCGGACCCTGCGCTTGGGGGCGGCGGTCAGGCGGCGGCGACCAGCGCGTCGCGGCCGAACACGCGGGTGCGGGTGGTGGTCACGGTCTCGGCCGACCGCGCCTTCGGCGCCGCGAACACGGCGAACCGCAGGAAGGCGAACCGGGCCAGCCCGGCGACGCCCGACGCGACCAGGTAGGTGCCCTGCTCGACCATGATGCTCGGCGCGGCCTGGACCGCGTGCAGGCCCAGCACGGCCGCCGTGGTGAACAGGTAGGCGACCACGGCCGACCCACCGGCCTGGGCGTGCGCCTTGAGGTCGGCGCGCCCGGCCCGGAAGGCGAACCGGCTGTGCAACTCGGTGGCCAGGAGCGTGCCGGCCACGGTGACCACGGCGTTGGCGGCGGCGATCGGCAGGTGACCGGAGAGGGCGACGAGCGCGGCGCTGGAGGCCAGTCCGGTACCGCCGCCGAAGACCACGAAGCGAGCGAAGGAGGCGACCGTACCGGGCGTCGACGGCTGAGTGGTGTCCTGCTCTGCGACCCGGCTGCGGTTGTTCACGTGACTCTCCTTGACCCCCTGCGAGCCCTGTCGGCCCGTCTGGTTCAAACCTAGGGATCGCGCAACACATTCCCCATGGTGCCCACTTCCCTCTCTGGGTGGGGCTGGCCCCACCCCTCGACAGGCGGCCTGCCCCGCCCCCGTCGACACGTCCCCGGGGTCGCCGTCCACGACTCGTGGTCGACAATCCATCCAAAAAACTCACAAACCACCACACTCGCGAGCCCGCAAAAGCGCGCGAACGACCCTTCCGACACCACTCCCGTCGCGGATGTCTGCCTCGTCACACCACACAATGCGTGCGGGGACGATCACACCACGTACACCATCCCATCCATGCGCGGCGACGTACGCCCACCGACTGCGAGGCGGCCGACACCCGACGACCGGGCCGGACCACGCGCCATCGAAGCACGGACATCCACATGGATAGCGACACCCGCTAGCATTAGTTTCGTGAGCACACGAATCGCGGATCTCGACGCCGGCGGCGCACCCCTGCTCGGCGAGCCGCTCCCGGTGGAGCTGGCCAACACCCGGTACGCGGTACGCGGCGTGCCGCACGAGGGACTTACCGAGCCGGAGCACCTGGCCGCGTGGCTGCGCGACATCGCGCCGCGGCTGACCGCACCGCCGTCCGACGCCGCGTTGCTCGCGGTGGACGCGCGGGACCTGGCCGCGGCACTGGACCTGCGCGAGTGCGTCGCCGCCCTGCTGCGCGCCGCGACGACCGACACCGCGCCGGCCGCCGACACCGTGGCCCGCCTGAACGCGTACACCCGCGCCGCGCCGCGCTGGCGCGAGCTGACCTGGCCCACCGCGACCACGCACACCCGGGCCGAGCCGATCGCCACCGTGCTGGCCGAGCTGGCCGACGCCACGATCGACCTGGTCACCGGGCCCGACCGGGCCGAGCTGAGGTCCTGTCACGGCCCGGGCTGCGTGCTGCACTTCGTCCGGAACAACCCGCGCCGCGAATGGTGCTCCGCGGGCTGCGGCAACCGCGCCCGGGTGGCCCGGCACTACCAGCGCACCAAGAACCCGCCTCGGAGGTAGGGATTGCGGGCATTGGCCAGAGATAAGGGAAGCCCCTGAAGACCGGAACACCCGCCTCCGAAAGACTCTGGGCGATTCCCAGCGAGAGGCTTCGATTTCCGATGCGCGTTTCCCGGATCTCCGGTGAGCTGTCCCCCACCCCCGCGCGCCGTCGTCGCGCCGGCACCCGCGCGGCCGCGGCCTCGGCCGCCGTCCTGGTCGCCTCCGCCCTGCTCACCGGCTGCCTCGGCAAGGACGACAAGAAGGACGACAAGGGGGGCTCGACGAGTCCCACCGGGACCAAGCCGCCGATGATCACCATGCCGCCGGCGCCGACCCTCCCGGCGAAGTCCGACCCGTCGACGAGCGCGACCGGCGGTGGTGGCGGTGGCGCCACCCCGTCCGGGACCGCGACCAAGCGCACCGGCCAGGTCAAGATGGTCAAGCTGCACAAGGGCGACTGCGTCGAGGAGAAGGGCGAGGAACTCGCCACCGTCGCCTGCACGAAGCCGCACGACGCCGAGGTGGTCGGGGAGTTCACCCTGCCGGCCAACATGTCGCCGACGAGCATGACCTTCCAGGACGACACCGGCAAGAAGTGCACCGAACTGGTCACCCCGGCCGCCGCCCGCAACAGCGACCTCCCGTTGTCCAAGCTCACCCTGCGTCCCACCGCGGGCAGTTGGATCAACGAGAACGACCGCGACCTGACCTGCCTCCTCAAGCGCAACGACAACGTCAAGCTCACGGCTCCCCTGAAGTAGCCGCGACGGGCGGCCCCGACAGCCGTCCGGCGACGGGCCCACCCAGGCCCGCCCGGTTCCACCCACGGCCCCGCGCACGCCCTTCGGGCGAGGCGGGGCCGTTCGCGTACCCGGCGCACCCGCGACCACCCGCCGTCGCCGCCGACGCCGCCGCCGCCGCTCGAAGCCCGCCACCGCAGGCCGCCACTGCCGCGCGTGTCCGGCGGCAACACCCCGGCCCCTCTACCGCTTTCGGCCGAAGCGATGTCCCGATCCCGATCGATTCACCCGTTCGAGGGGCTTGTGCGTCACACGCCCGATCCGCCCCACGCGTCCGCGTAGCCTGGCGCCCGCGACGGTGCTTCCCCTGCCCGCCGGGGCGCGACCCCTCCCGCACGGGACCCATCCGAGCACCCCGCTCGGCGACCGAGCACAGCCCGCCGAGCGGTCCCCGCAGGACACCCGCACGATTCGATTCCGACATTTTTCGAGGATGCCGATGGTTCTCGCTGGATCGTCCCCCGGAGGCCGACGGCCGGCCCTCGCGTGGGTCCTCCCCCTCCTCGTGACAGCCGTGTGCGCGGCCGCGGCCGTGGCCGCGGTCTCCCCCCAGGCCCGTCCCGCGGTGGCCCTGTGCGGTGGACTCGCGACCGTCGCCGTCGCCGTGTGCGCCGCCGAGGCCGGCCGCCGCGGGCGCACGATCACGCAATTGCACCTGCGACTCCAGCAGCAACAGGTCGGCCTGCGCCGGCGCCTCGCCGCACAGGAGGCGGAAACGGTCCGGCTCTCCGAGGAGTTGCTCCCCGAGGCCATCGGCCGCCTGCAGATGGGCGAGCCGGTACCGGAGGTGATGCGCAAGGTCGCCCCGCAGCCGGACGACCCGACCGAGTTCGCGGTCGCACACCGCAACGTGATCCGCTCGGTGATCGACACCGTCAGCGCCGAGGAGGACATGCGCGAGTCCGCCCAGCGCGCGTTCGTCAACATCGCCCGCCGCGTCCAGGCCACCATCCACCAACAGGCCCAGGACATGCGGGACATGGAGGACCGGCACGGCGACGACCCGGTCGTCTTCCGCGACCTCCTGCACCTGGACCACGGCAACGCGCTGATCGGCCGGATGGCGGACAGCATCGCCGTGCTCGGCGGCGCCCGCCCCGGTCGCCAGTGGGAAACCGACATCGGCATGTACAGCGTGCTGCGCGGCGCGATGTCGCGCATCCTGGACTACCGCCGGGTCAAGCTGCACTCCGTCGTCGAGGTCGCGGTCATCGCGCAGCACGTCGAGCCGCTGATCCACGCGATCGCCGAACTGCTCGACAACGCCACCCGGTACTCGCCGCCCTCGACCACCGTGCACCTGAGCACCGTCGAGGTGCAGACCGGCATCGCGGTCGAGATCGAGGACGCCGGCGTCGGCCTGAGCGAGGAGGCCCGCCGCCGCGCCGAGCGCATCCTGTCCCTGGACGGCGACGCGCTCAACCTGGGCGACCTGGGCGAGACCCCGCGCCTGGGCCTGACCGTGGTGGGCAGGCTCGCGCACGCCAACAACTTCAAGGTGATGCTCCGCCCGTCGGCCTACTCCGGCGTGCGCGCCGTCGTGGTCATCCCGCAGGACCAGATCACCGCGAACGTGCCACCGATGTACCCGATGCCGGAGCACCTCCAGCACCTGGACGAACTCCCGTCCCTGCACGACCTGATGACCGACACCCCGGTCGGCACCGAACTGGGTGCCAACGGCCTCCCGCAGCGCCGCCGGCGCAACCTGGGCACGGTGCCGCGCGCTGGGGGAACGCGCGGCGGGCACCGCGCGAACGCTTCGAAGCCGGCCGCCGCACCGAACGTCGAGGATCCGCCGCCGGGGCTCGGTCTGGACGCGTTCCTCAGTGGCATCAACGGCGAACTGCCCTCCAGTGAACGGCGATCCGAGACCGGGGACGATTCGTGGGGCGACGGGGGATATCGATGACGGGGTACCGACCGAACATGGACTGGATGCTGGCCGATCTGGCCAAGAGCGTGCCGTTCACGCGCTACATCGTGCTGCTGTCCGCCGACGGCCTGCGCATGGCCCAGCACAACACCGCGGCCGACACCGCCGACCGGCTCGCCGCCGCGTGCGCGGGCCTGCAGAGCCTCGCCGCCGCGGTCGCGTCCGAATTCCCCAAGGGCGACGGCCGGATGCGGCTGGTGGTGATCGAGGTCAACGGCGGCTACTTCTACATGATGGCCGCCGGCGCGGGCGCCTATCTCGCGGTGCTGGCCGACGGTCAGGTGGACACCGGCCTGCTCGGCCACCGGATGCGCGACCTGGTGATCCGGATCGGCGAACACCTGACCAGTCCTCCGCGCCACGACGGGGCCTTTCCGTGAGTGTGCCGAGGCGCTCACGGCGCGACCCGCACCCCGAGCGGCTGTACATGGTCGGGGAAAACCCGGATGCGCAGGACCGGTTGGACCTCGTCACCCTGTTCGTGGCCAAGCACGAGCCCGAGCGCGGGATGTCCCCCGAGCTCGCGACGATCCTGCGGATGTGTGAACAGCCGTTGTCCATGGCCGAGATCTCCGCACACATGCGGTTGCCGACCAGCGTGCTGACGCTGGTCCTGACGGACATGGTGACCACGAATCAACTCGAGGCGCGCGCACCGATCCCGGCCGCCTCGTTGCCCGACATCGATCTGCTCAAGGCGGTGATGCATGGACTACAAAGGCTCTGAGACCCTCGCCGGGCCGCGCCCCGAGGACATGCTGCCGGCGACGGCCGCCGCCGCGGTCAAGGTCGTCGTCGTCGGCGGCTTCGGCGTCGGCAAGACCACACTGGTCGGCGCGGTCAGCGAGATCCGGCCGCTCACCACCGAGGAGACGATGACCCAGGCGGGCGTCGGCATCGACGACCTCGCGGGCATCGAGGCCAAGACCACCACGACCGTGGCGATGGACTTCGGCCGGATCAGCCTCAACGAGCGCCTGGTCCTCTACCTGTTCGGCACTCCCGGGCAGGAGCGCTTCTGGTTCCTGTGGAACGGCCTGTTCGACGGCGCGCTCGGCGCCGTGGTCCTGGTCGACACCCGGCGCCTGGAGGTGTGCTTCGACGTGATGGGCCGGCTCGAGGATCGCGGCGTGCCGTTCGTGGTCGCGGTCAACACGTTCCCCGAATCGCCGGTGCACTCCATGGACGAACTGCGCGGCGCGCTCGACCTGGACGAGTCGGTACCCATGCTCGACTGCGACGCGCGCAGTCGCAGCTCCAGTCGGGACGTCCTGATGGCCCTCATGCAATACCTCTACACGCTCACCACGAACCGGGAGACGCAATGACCGCTCCTCCCCCCGTTCCGCCGCCCGGCTGCCCCGCGCACGCGGGCGCGACGGCCACCGAGGGCATCACGAGGTTGTACGGACCGGAGACGATCGCGGACCCCGGCGCCACGTACGAGAGGTTGCGCGCCGAGTACGGTGCGGTCGCGCCGATCCTGGTCGACGGCGACTTTCCCGGCTGGCTGGTGCTGGGCTACCGGGAGAACCTGGAGGTCATGCGCACACCGAGCCGGTTCTCCCGGGACGCGCGCAACTGGCGTGACTGGCGCGAGGGCCGGATCCCGCCGGACGCCACGATCCTGCCGATCATGGAGTACCGCCCGGACTGCGTGTCCAGCGACGGCGCCGAGCATCAACGCCTGCGCAGCGTGGTCACCGAGAGCCTGGACCGGTTCGACCGACGCGGCATCCGCAAGCACGTCCAGCGACTCGCCCACGACCTGATCGACCGGATCGCGGCGGACGGCCACGCCGACCTGGTCGCCCAGTTCGCGCAACAGTTGCCGATGCTGGTCATCGCGCAGTTGTACGGTCTGCCCGACGCGATGGGTCCACGGCTGGTCGAGGCCAGCGCCGAGCTGATGATGCAGGGCGAACGCGCGCTCGAATGCAACGAGTTCATCCTGAGCACGCTGCGCGACCTGGCCGACCGCAAACGTGCCGAGCCCGCCGCCGACTTCCCGTCCTGGCTGATCGAGCACCCGAACAAGCTGTCCGAGGACGAGGTCCTGCACCACCTGCGGCTGGTCATGGTCGCGGCGAACGAGCTGACCATCGCGCTGATCGCGAACACGCTGCGGGTGGTCCTGACCGACGACCGGTTCGCCGCGTCGCTGGCCGGCGCGCGGTTGACCCTGCCCGACGCGGTCGAACAGGTCCTGTGGGACGAACCGCCGTTGTGGGTGATCCCGGGCCGTTGGGCGCTGGTGGACACCGAGTTGGGCGGGCGCCGGATCAAGGCCGGCGATCTCCTCGTGCTCGGCGTCATGGCCGGCAACGTCGACCCGCAGATCCGTACCGACCTCACCGTGCCGGTCCACAACAACCGCGCCCACCTGGCGTTCAGCGGCGGCGCGCACCTGTGTCCGGGACAGGACATCGGCCGAGCGATCACGGACACCGCGATCGACACCCTCAACAGCCGGCTTCCCGACATCCGCCTGGCCCACCCGGACCGCCCACCCGCCTGGCACGCGGCAACCTGGGCCCGCTACCTCACGTCCCTTCCGGTCGAGTTCACCCCGGTCCCCCTGGTGAAACCCACCGAATGGACCCGCCCCCCACGCCCACCCCGCCCCACCACACCCCCCGACCCCCCGGTACCACCCCTCCCCACCACCTGGTGGACCCGCATCACCACATGGCTCTTCGGCTGACCCCCGGAGCGCCGGGGCCCACCCCCCCCGGCGCTCCCCACCCCCTCCAACCGGAGCACGGGCACCCCCACCAGCCCGTCCGGCGCTCGAGGACACCCCGGAACCCACCCAGCCGGCACCGCGAATCAGCCGCGCCGACTCGGCAACCTGCCATCTCCGCAAGCCACGGACCGAAGCACGACCAACCCCACCAGCCCATCCGGCGCTCGAGGACACCCCGGAACCCACCCAGCCGGCACCGCGAATCAGCCGCGCCGACTCGACACGAGTCACCCTCCACAAGCCACGGACCGAAGCACGGGCAACCCCACCAGCCCGTCCGGCGTTTGAGGACACCCCGGAACGCACCCGGCCCGATCCACGAATCAGCCCGCGCCGGTGATCACCCGCAAGAGCCCACCGACCGCATCCACCATCGCCGACCGCGCGGCGACCAGCGCCGGCCGCGGATCGGCCTTCCCCGGCTCGGCGACCAGCCGCGACCGCAGCGTGCCGGTATAGGCGATGTTCAGCGCCGTGCCCACGTTGATCTTCGTCATCCCCGCACCCACCGCCCGCCGCAGTTCCGCGTCCGGCACCCCCGAGGACCCGTGCAACACGAGCGGCACGTTCACCGCCGCGCGCAACCGCGCGATCAGGTCGTGGTCGAGCGTGGCCGTACGGTCCAGCATCGCGTGACTGCTGCCGACCGCCACGGCCAACGCGTCGACCCCGGTCGCCCGCACGTACGCGGCGGCCTCGTCCGGATCCGTGCGAGCCCCCGGCGCGTGCGCGTCGAGCGCGGGATGGCCTGGCTTGCCGCCGACCTCGCCGAGTTCGGCCTCCAGGCTGATCCCGCGATCGTGCGCCCAGGCCACCGCGTCCGAGGTGGCCGCCACGTTCTCCGCGTAGCCCAGCCGCGACGCGTCGAACATGACCGAGCTGATCCCGGTCCCCTCGGCGGCCCTCAGCACATCCACCGACTCGACGTGGTCCAGGTGCAACGCGACCGGTACGGCCGCCTCCTCCGCGAGCGCCCGGCACGCCGCCGCGAGCGGACCCAGCCGCCCACGCCGAAACTTGACGGCGTTCTCGCTGATCGCCACCACGACCGGCAGTCCCGCCTCCTCCGCCGCGATCAGCACCGCCTCGGCGTGTTCCAGCGTGATCACGTTGAACGCGGCCACCCCGACCCCGTCCGCACGCGCCGCGTCGGTCAATATCCCCGTCGAGGTCAACGGCATGTCATCTCTCCTCGTGAACGATCCCGACAACAACCGGCCCCGAGCCCCCGGCACCCGAACGCCCCAAACCGAAACCAAAACCCGCACCCGCACCGCGCCGACCCATCACCCGCAGGCCGACCGCACACCCACCGGCCCACGTCCCCGCCACCCCGCGCCGCAGCCTCATCGCGGCGGCTCCAGCGCATCGACCCGCACCCTCGACAGCCAGGTTCGGTACAACTCGCCGTCCACCTCGCCCGCCATCGGCGCCGCCACCGCCGCCGCCGACAGCGCCACCGCGTCCCGCAACCGGTCCGGCCACGGGCCGCCCTCGGCCAACCCGCGTGCCAGCGCCGCCACGGCCGCGTCACCGGCGCCGGTGGCGTTGCCGCGTACCGAGGTGGGTGGCGCCGCCCGCCACCAGCCCTCGTCGGTCCCGGCGACCATGCCCTCCGGACCGAACGAGGCGACCACCGCCGTCCCGGCCCGTGCCGTCCCCGCCAGTCGAGCGACCGCCCGCAGCGGATCGGCCTCACCCGTCACCGCGAGCAACTCGTCCGCGTTCGGCTTGACCACGTCCGGCCCGGCCGCGACACCGGCCGACAACGCCGGCCCCGAGGCGTCCAGCAGCACCGGCACCCGCGCGGCCCGGGCGAGCGTCACCAACTCCGCGTAGCCGCTCTCCGAAACGCCCGGCGGCAGACTCCCGGACAGCACCAACACCGAGGCTCCCGGCAGCAGTTCGGCCGTGGCCGCGACCAGCAGAGCCCATTCCCGCGCGGTCCGCGCGGGGCCGAGTTCGTTGAGCGACGTCGCGCCGCCCGAGTCGGTCTCCACGATCGTCGTGGTGCAGCGCGTCTCACCCGCCACCGGCACCGCCGTCAACGCGATGTCCGCCGCCGCGAGGTCGGCCCGTATTCGCTCACCCGTGGCACCGCCCAACGGGGCCACCGCGGTGACGGCGACGCCGAGCGAGCGCAGCACACGTGCGACGTTGACGCCCTTGCCGCCGGCCCGTCCCCCGACCGACGACGGCCGGTTCGCGCCGTGCCGGATCATGCGTTCCAGGTGGTAGGTGACGTCCCAGGCCGGATTCGGCGTCACCGTGACGATCACGACGCCCTCCGCCCGACAGACCCGACAGACCCGACGGACCCGACAGACCCGACGGACCCGACGGACCCGACGGACCCGTCCCGGGGCCCGCCGTCGACACCCGCGCCGACCGTGTCCCTCACGACGCGTCCAGCACCACGGACCGGGTGAGGTGCCGCGGCTCGTCCGGGTTCAACCCGCGGCTCTCCGCGATCGCGACCGCGAGCTTCTGCACCCGGACCAGCTCCGCCATCGGGTCGAGCGCTCCGGCCACGAACGTGCCGCCGGTGGCCGCGACCTGCTCGGCCAGGCCCTCGGGTACCGGCCCGAACACCCAGGTGACCCGGTTCGGCGCGGCGATGCTGATCGGCCCGTGCCGGTACTCCATCACCGGGTAGCTCTCCGTCCACGCCCCGGCGGCCTCGCGCATCTTCAGCGCGGCCTCCGCCGCGAGCCCGGCCGACCAGCCCGAGCCCAGGAAGGTGAACTGCTCCGCCGCCACGAACTCCGGCTCGGGCAGCCACGCGACGGCCTCCTTCGCGTCCCGCACGGCCGCGTCCAGGTCCGCGCCGACGTGCGCCCGCAGCAGCGCGAGGGCCGTGGTGGCGAACCGGGTCTGTACGACCGAACGCTCGTCGGCGAAGTCGAGCATCACGATCTCGTCCGCCGCGGTCGTGATCGGCGTCCCGGGCGTACCGGTGATCGCCGTGGTGGCGACCGTGCCCCGGATGTCCGCAAGCAGCCGCAATACCTCGGTGGTGGTGCCGGAGCGGGTCAGCGCGACGACCCGGTCGTAGTCCCGTACGCCCGGGAACTCCGAGGCCGCGAACGCGTCGGTGACGCCGAGCCCGGCCCGCTCGCGCAGCACCGCGTACGCCTGTCCGATGAACCACGAGGTCCCGCACCCGACGATCGCGACCCGCTCACCGGGGCTCGGAAGTCCGGCGCAGTCCGCGGCCAGTGCGGCGGCACGCGCCCACAGTTCGGGCTGGGTGGTGATCTCGGCAGAGGTGTGGCTCACGGTCGTCATGGCGCTCCCGGGTCCTTGGGCGCAGCACCACGCGGACTGCGCACTGCTGCACTCGCATGCTTGAAACTATTCATTTGATAGCAGTTTCACGCACGAATGAGCAATGCCGCTCACCATCCCGAGGCCCGTCTCACCCGGATTCGACCGGAAATATCCACCACGTCCGTCCCGCGCACCCGACGACATCGGCCCTGTCGCCCGCACGCGACCGCCGTTACATTGGCCCGGCTCACCCGCCCCGCCCCACGAGCCCACACCCACGAACCCGTCCCGCCCCACGAGCCCACCCACGAACCCGGCCCGCCCCACAAGCCCACACCCACCCCAACCCACGAACCCGCCCCGCCCCACCCGACGGGAGATCCGTGCACACCGAAGGACGTCCCGCCCCCGACAACCGGACCGCCTGGCAGACGCTGCTCGCCGATCTGGACGAGCGCCGAACCCGAGCACGAGCCATGGGCGGCCCGGCCAAGGTCGCGCGCCACACGGTCGCCGCCCCCGGCCGGATGTCCGCCCGGGCCCGGATCGCGGCCCTCCTCGACGACGACTCCTTCGCGGAACTGGGCACACTCACCGGCGGCGCGGACATCCCCGCCGACGCTTTCGTGGCCGGTTCGGGGCTGCTGGACGGCCGCCCGGTGTTCGTGGGCGCCGAGGACTTCACCGTGCAGGGCGGCTCGATCGGCCCCGGCGCCGCCGCCAAGCGGGCCCGGCTCGTCCGGCTGGCCGGTCAGGAACGCGCGCCGCTGGTGACCCTGCTCGAAGGCGCCGGCCACCGGGCGGGCAACGCGCTCGCCGGGCACACCGCCACGCCCAACGACCTCCAGGCCCTGGCCGACCTCGCCGGGCTGGTCCCCACCGTCGCGATCGTGCACGGCCCGTCCGCCGGACACGGCGCGCTCACCGCACCGTTGTCCGATTTCGTGATCATGGTGGAAGGCACCGGAGCGCTCTTCACCGCCGGCCCGCCCCTGGTCGAGGCCGCGACCGGCGAACGGGTGGACAAGCACACCCTCGGCGGCAGCGGGGTGCACTGCGTGGTCAGCGGCGTCGCGCACAACGCCGTTCGCGACGACGCGGCGGCGCTGCGCCTGGCCCGCCGCTACCTCTCCTACTTCCCGTCACACGCCTGGCAACATCCGCCGTACGCGGGACCGGACTCGGGCAACACCGACACCGGCCCGCGCACCACCGAGGCGCTCCTGGACCTGATCCCGCCGGACCCGCGCCGGCCGTACGACGTCAAGGCCGTGCTGGCCGAGGTCTTCGACACGGGCACGCTCCTGGAGCTGCAACCGGCCCACGGCGCCTCGATCGTCACCGCGCTCGCCCGCCTCGGCGGCCACGCGGTCGCGGTCCTGGCGAACCAACCCGCGGTCCGGGCGGGCACCATCGACGCGGACGCCGCCGACAAGGCCGCCCGCTTCCTGTCCGTCGCGGGCGCGTTCCACCTGCCGGTGGTCTTCCTCGCGGACAACCCCGGCGTCCTGGCCGGCACCGCCGCCGAGCGTTCGGGCGTGCTGCGCGCCGCGGCCCGGTTGTTCGCCGCCCAGCACCGCCTCCGCGTTCCGAAGCTGCACCTGACGGTGCGCAAGGCGTTCGGCTTCGGCAGTTCGGTGATGGCGATGAACCCGTTCGACGCGCAGACCGTGTCGTACGCGCTGCCCGGCGTCACCCTCGGCGGCATCCCGGCCGCCGCGGGCGCCGCCGCCGCGAAGCGGGACGCGGACACCACCCGCCGGCTGACCGCGAACGAGGCGAGCGGCCCGTGGCGCTCGGCGAACGCGCTGTCCTACGACGACGTGATCGCACCGACCGAGGTCCGCGACGCCCTGCTCAGCGGCCTGACCCGCGCCCGAGCCCGACTGACCGGCCCGATCGAACCCGACCGCCGCCCCGGCTACCTGCCCTGAGGCGGGTCCGGCGACAACATCTAGGCTCGCCGTATGGACGGTTTGGGTGATCTGCTGCGCGGGATCAGGGCCGACGACGCGCTCTTCGACCGACGGACGCTGCCCCCGGAGACTTCCGTACGGATCACCTCCGGCGCGCCGTTGACCCTGTGCACGGTGGTCCGCGGCAGCGGCCGACTCGTTCCCGAGGAGGGCCCCTCCCTTCCGCTGCGTCCGGGTGACGCCGCCCTGGTCCGGGGTCCCGCACCGTTCACCTTCGTCGCCGACGCGCGCCCGGGGCACGAGGCGGCGAGGGACTCGGGCCGGGACGACGAGGCCTTCGCCGAGTTGCTCTGCGGCTCCTACCGCGCGCACGCCGACATCGGCCGTCGCCTGCCCGCCGCACTCCCCCAGGCCCTGGTCGTCCCCGACGACCAGGGCTGCGAGGCGGTGTCGGACTTCGTGTCCGCCGAGGTCGCCGCCGACCGGCCGGGCCGGCGCTTCGTCCTGGACCGGCTGCTCGACTGGATGCTGGTCTGTACGCTCCGCGCCTGGTTCGACCGCCCCGAGGCGCATCCGCCCGCGTGGTACCTGGCCCTGGCCGATCCCGTCGTCGGCACCGCCCTGCGCGCGGTCCACGACGCCCCGGCCCGGCCGTGGACGATCGCCGCCTTGGCCGCCGAGGCGGGCGTCTCCCGTACCTCCCTCGCCGAACGCTTCACCGCCCGGGTGGGCACGCCCCCGCTCACCTACCTGACCGAGTGGCGGATGGCCCTGGCCGCCGAACTGCTCACCGAGCCGGACGCCACGGTCGCCGCCGTGGCCCGCCGGGTCGGCTACGCCGACGCGTTCGCCTTCAGCACCGCCTTCAAGCGCGTCCGCGGCCTGAGCCCCACCGCCTACCGCACGACCCACGCGGCGTAACGGCTATTCGGGCAGTTGCTCGAACATCCAGCGGTGCCCCTCGGGGTCGGCGACGCTGTAGGCGCGCCCGTGCCCGGTGTCGCGCGGCGGCGCCAACACGGTCGCGCCCGCGTCGCGGGCCACGGCGAAGTGCGCGTCCAGGTCCGCGACGTAGACGTGCACGCCGTCCACCACGTAGGGCACGGACAACCACTTGGCCGCGTCCGCGCAGGTCTCGGCGTGCCGCCGGGGCGAGCGGTAGTCGGGCGTCGGCTCGGCGAGCATGATCAGCCCACCCTCGGGGGTGGCCAGTTCACCGTGACCCACCGAACCGTCCGGCATCATGATCCGAGTCACCTCCCGGAAGCCGAACGCCCGACTCAGCCAGTCCAGCGCGGCGGCGGCGTCCTGGTAGGAGATCATCGGCGTGACGGTCTGCGACATGGTCGACTCCTTCGATCGTGCGATGCTCGCCCTCCGAGTCTGGTCGCGCCGAGCGCACCGGTCTTGGACGAACGGGAACAGGCGAGTACCCCAACCCCACCCGGTTGCCCCGTAGCCCCGTCGCCCGGTCGCCCGGTCGCCCCGGACGTACGCACATGTGCCCCGGTCTCTCGCCCATGTTTGCCGAGCACGGCGCGGACCAGGCTGAACGCATGACGGAACCCACGCAGCTCCCCATCCTCGTTCTCGGCGGCACCGGCAAGACCGGCAGCCGGGTGGTCACCGCGCTCCGCGCCCGCGGCGCCGCCGTGCGCGTCGCCTCCCGCTCCGCCGAGCAGCGCTTCGACTGGACCGACGACCGCACCTGGGGCCCCACGCTGGCCGGCGTCTCCGCCGTCTACCTGGTGCCCCTGGACGGTGTCCCGACCGGTCCCGCCTTCGTCCGCCGGGCGGCCGACGCCGGGGTCGGGCGAATCGTGCTGCTCTCCGCGCGCGGCACCGACATCCCCGGCTGGTTCGCCGCCGACGACCCCGGCAACCAGGCCCGCCTCGACCTGGAGGCGGCCCTTCGCGCCTCGGGCGTCGCATGGACGATCCTGCGTCCGGGGTGGTTCGCGCAGAACTTCAGCGAGGGCTTCTTCCGCGACGAGGTGCGCGCCGGCGAGTTGACGCTGCCGACCGGCGCCGCGTCGGTGTCCTTCGTCGACACCGAGGACATCGCCGCCGTCGCGGCGGCAGCCCTGCTCGACCCCGGCCACGCGGGCGAGACGTACGAGTTGTCCGGCCCCCGGGCGCTGACCTTCGACGAGGCCCTCGCCGAGATCGCCGCCGCGACCGGCCGGAAGGCCCGCTACGTCCCGGCCGACCCGGCCGGATACACCGCCGAGCTGATCGCCCGGGGTCTGCCCGAACTCGACGCGACCATGTGGGCGTCGGCCCTGAGCAGCATCCACCGCGGCCTGGAGGCCAAAATCTCGGACGGCGTGCCGCGGGCGCTGGGCCGCCCCGCCCGCGACTTCACCGACTTCGTCCGCGCGGCCGCCCCGACCGGCGCCTGGACCACCTGACCGCACGGCCGGCCGACCCGGACCGAACCGGCCGAATCAAGCCGAACCGACACCGTGCCGGACCCGACGCCACGATGGGCGGCCGACGACTCGAACGGAGCCGTCGGCCGCCCATCGGCACGCGCGGGCCCGGCCCCGCCCCCGGCCGCCCGCCGCCCCACCGGCCCGCCGCAAAACCCGCCGATGATCGAATTCACCACCCGTTTGCGCGCCCGCAAATCGATCCACCGATCATGCGCACGTCATCCACGCGCGTCATCCCCCGCACGGCCCACTATTCCGCGCGTCCGACTCTCGATCACCCCGCCGAATCGATCTCGCGCGCCCGCTCTGCGATTGCCGTGTCGATTAGCCGAATAGTGTGCGGCGAAGATCGCGGCGGAGATCCTTTAACGCGTCGACACGTCCGCCCTATCCCGCCGATCGCCATCGCACAACCGCGCCCGCCGTCACTCGGATAGCCGAAGAAATCACACACCGCGCACCGCTATTTCCGCACCGCGTCCGCCGCCCCCGCGCATTACCGCCGGGCCCGCCCGAGGAAATCCCGCCCGCCGCTTTCCGCCGGGCCCGCCGGCGGCCCCGCGGCGACGCCCCGAGGAGCCGGCCCGGACACGCGCACCGCACCGGCGACGTCCGCCCCGTGCGTAACGTGCCGGCAGGCGGGCATTCTCAAGACAGGTTCAGGACCGCACGACCGACGCCGATGCCCGACCCGATCCGCACCACCACGAAAAAATTCGACCCCATGCCATCGGCACTCGGATATCGTCGATCCCCGGCCACGGCGGCATCGTTGGGCCCGGAACCCCGGGCTCACCGGCGCGGCCACGCAGATCAGCGGGCCGTCCCGCACACTGGGGAACCCACCGCTCGAAGCCCCTGCGGACCGACGTGACCCAGGTCACGCTCGCGGAGGCGTAACACTTGTACCGATCGGAGCGATGCCTTGAGTGGCGC
Organism: Embleya sp. NPDC001921; assembly: GCF_053594475.1. Lineage (NCBI taxonomy): Bacteria > Bacillati > Actinomycetota > Actinomycetes > Kitasatosporales > Streptomycetaceae > Embleya > Embleya sp. NPDC001921. The sequence continues at coordinate 55,761 of NZ_JBSFEO010000016.1, read as the reverse complement.
CGGCAGCGCCGACGGATCCGGTCCCGCGGATGCGTCATCGATTCGGTGTAGTTGCGGCGCCGCAGCATGCCCGCGTGAACCGAGAGGTTATTTGTGACCCCGAGCTCGTCCAGCACGCTTCCCAACAGAATCGCCGAATCGGAATCTCTGGTGGCGCTCATCGAGCGTGGCCGTGCCGAAGGATCGATTACCGGCGAGGACATACGCCGAGCCTTCGAAACCGATGCCATCCCTGCGACGCAGTGGAAGAGCATCCTCCGTAGCCTCAACGAGGTCCTCGATGAGGCCGGTGTGACCTTGACCGTCAACCCGGTCAAAGAGACCCAACGGAGAGACGTAGCCACAACTCGGCGATCTGTCAAGAAGACGCTATCCACGCGCTCAACCCGTGTCAAGAACACAGAGACCTTGCCCGCGCAAGTCACGCCCGCGGCAACGGAATCGGGAGAGTCCGTCGTGGAATCTGCTCCGAAGCCGAAGAAGGCCGCAGCCAAGAAGAAGGCCGCGGCCAAGAAGACCACCACCACCGAGACGACCGCCGTCGAGTCGCCCGCCCCCAAGGACGGCGACGAGGCACTGGTCGAAGAGGACCTGTTCGACGAGCCCGCCGAGGCGGCGGCTCCCGAGGTCGGTCCGAGCGGCTTCGTCCTCACCACGGACGAGGACGACGCGCCGCAGCAGCAGGTCACCACGCCGGGTGCCACCGCGGACCCGGTCAAGGACTACCTGCGGCTGATCGGCAAGGTCTCGCTGCTCAACGCCGAGCAGGAGGTGTCGATCGCCAAGCGCATCGAGGCCGGCCTGTTCGCGTTGGAGAAGCTGGACTCCGAGCCCGGCCTGACCCCGCAGTTCCGGCACGAGCTCGAGCTCGTCGCCGAGGACGGCAAGCGTGCCAAGAACCACCTCCTGGAGGCCAACCTCCGCCTGGTGGTCTCGCTGGCGAAGCGCTACACGGGTCGCGGCATGCTCTTCCTGGACCTCATTCAGGAGGGCAACGTCGGTCTCATTCGTGCGGTCGAGAAGTTCGACTACACGAAGGGCTTCAAGTTCTCCACGTACGCCACCTGGTGGATTCGCCAGGCGATCACCCGGGCCATGGCCGACCAGGCGCGGACCATCCGCATCCCGGTCCACATGGTCGAGGTGATCAACAAGCTGGCCCGCGTGCAGCGCCAGATGCTCCAGGACCTGGGCCGCGAGCCCACCCCGGAGGAGCTGGCCAAGGAACTCGACATGACCCCGGAGAAGGTCGTCGAGGTGCAGAAGTACGGCCGCGAGCCGATCTCCCTGCACACCCCCCTCGGCGAGGAGGGCGACAGCGAGTTCGGTGACCTCATCGAGGACACCGAGGCGATCCGCCCGGCCGACGCGGTCAGCTTCACGCTGCTCCAGGAACAGCTCCACTCGGTCCTGGACACCCTCGCCGAGCGCGAGGCCGGCGTGATCTCGATGCGCTTCGGGCTCACCGACGGCCAGCCCAAGACGCTCGACGAGATCGGCAAGGTCTACGGGGTCACCCGTGAGCGGATCCGCCAGATCGAGTCGAAGACCATGTCGAAGCTGCGCCACCCGTCCCGCTCCCAGGTACTGCGCGACTACCTGGACTAGGCAGCAGGACCCCGGGTACGGACGGACCGCCACACCGGCGACCTCCGTCCGTACCCGGCGCCACACCATTCCGCGCCGCGGCCCCGTGCCACGCCCGCCGTCGCCGTCGGCGTCAGGGCGTCAGCCGATGCGGACCGCGGAAGAGGAACGTCGCGTCCCGGATCGAGGGCAGGTCCAGGAGCAGCATCAGCAGTCGGCCCAGCCCCAGGCCCAGGCCGCCGTGCGGCGGGATGCCGTAGCGGAAGCAGTCCAGGTAGGACGCCAGGGGCGCCGCGTCCATACCCTTCTCCCGCAGTTGGGCGAGCAACCGCTCGTGACGGTGCTCGCGCTGCGCGCCCGTGGTGATCTCGACGCCCTTCCACAGCAGGTCGAAGCTCTCGGTGAGCGAGGGGTCGTCGTCCGGGCGCAGGTGGTAGAACGGCCGGACCCCGGCCGGGAAGCGGGTCACGAAGACGAACTCGTGCCCGGTCTCCGCCGCGATCGACGCGGACAGCGCGCGTTCGCCCTCCGGGTCCAGGTCGACCCGGGTGCCGGTCGGGTCCCATCCCTCGGCACGCAGTCGGCGCAGCGCGTCGGCCATCGTGATCCGCGGGAACGGCAGCCGCGGGACGGTGACCTCGACGCCGAGGAGTGCTTCGATCGACGCGCCGTGTACGGACCGGACGTCGGCCAGGACCGCCCGCAACAGCCGCTCCTCGAAGGCCATCACGTCCTCGACCCCGTCGATCCAGGCCAGCTCGGCGTCGACGCTGGTGAACTCGGTGGCGTGCCGGGACGTATAGGAGGGCTCGGCGCGGAAGACCGGGCCGATCTCGAAGACCTTGTCGATGCCGGCCGCGATCGCCATCTGCTTGTAGAACTGCGGCGATTGGGCCAGGTAGGCCTGGCGGCCGAAGTAGTCGACGGTGAACACCTCGGCGCCGGATTCGGACGCGGCGCCCATCAGTTTGGGCGTGTGCAGCTCAGTGAAGCCCTCCGCCGCGGTGATCCGACGCATCGCCTGTTCGACGGTGCTCTGGACGTCCAGGACCAGTCGTCGGTCGGGCCGCCGGAGGTCGAGGAATCGCCAATCGAGTCGGCGGTCCGGGCCGGTGTGAGCGTCGATCGGCAGCCCGGGTTCGGCCCGCGAGAGGATCTCGACCCGTTCGGGCAGCAGTTCCAGACCGCCGAGTCGGACCACGTCGTTGGCCACGACCCTGCCGGTGATCCGGACCGCCGACTCGAGGGTGACCTGCTCGAACGCGGCCTCGATCGGGTCGTCGGCGCCGACGCGGCGGTGGGTGACCTGGACCTGACCGGTGTGGTCGCGCACCACGACGAACTGCATGCGGCGCTGCCTGCGCACCGTGTCGATCCATCCGTGGACGGTGACCCTCTCGTCGAGATGTTCGGACAGGTCCCGGACGAGGGTGCGCGGCATGGCGGCAACTCCCTTGGTTGCGGGCGCGTTGGTCGCGCCGGGTACGGCGGGTGGTAGACGGCCACCCGAGGAGATCGTCAGCGTAGGTGGCCTGGTCGGCGGTGTCGCCGGATTAAACGGCGGCAGGGGGCGCGGGGTGGGGGCCGGGCGAGGGGGCGCCGGCCGCCGGGCGCACCGCGCCGCAGCCTGCGATCGGACCCGTGCGGATGGCCCGAAAGTGCGGTACATCTCCTGACATGTCCCACCACGTGGGCGCGAACTGCCTTTTGCAGCGCGGGAATTGATGACCAGCGGCGTTACCCGCGGTTTACCATCGGCGGTGTGCCGCACCACCCCGACCGGCGGCCGCGAGGTGTCGAGACCATGACCGAGAACGCTGGAGACCGAGTGTGGCCGACCGAGCCCGCCGGTGAGCGACCGCCGCCCGGTATCGACGTCGAGGTGCCGAGCGTCGCGCGCGTCTACGACTTCCTGATCGGCGGCAAGGACAACTACGCCGCCGACCGCGAGGTGGCCCGCAGGTTGATCGAGGTGGCGCCCGACCTGCAACACGACGCCGGCGCCCATCGGCGGATCCTGCACCGGGGTGTGCGCTTCCTGGTCGAACAGGGCATCCGCCAGTTCGTCGACATCGGATCCGGTCTGCCCACCGCGCAGAACACCCATCAGGTCGCCCAGGCGATCGCGGCCGAGACCACCGTGGTCTACGTCGACAACGACCCGATCGTGCTCGCGCACGGTCGCGCGCTGCTCGCCGAGAACGACCGCACCACGGTGATCACCGCCGACCTGCGCGAGCCCGAGTCGATCCTGAAGAACCCGGACGTGCTGCGCCTGATCGACTTCGACCGGCCGGTCGCGCTGATGCTGCTGGGCGTGATCCACCACATCAACGACGACGAGGATCCGGCCGGGCTGGTGCGCACCTACCTCGACGCGTTGCCGTCCGGGAGTTGGCTGTTCCTGACCCACTTCCTGCACAGCGGCCCGGAGTCGGAGCAGTTGGAGCGGGTCATGCAGGGCTCGCACAAGAGCGGGAGGTTCCGCGAGCGGGAGGAGATCGCGGCCTACCTGGACGGGCTGGAGGCGGCCGACCCGGGCCTGGTCTACATCGACCTGTGGCGGCCCGAGGAGCCGGTGGACGAGGCGGCCTTGTCGGTCACCCAGCGCCTGGTCCTGGGCGCGGTGGCCCGCAAGCCGTAGCCGGGACGGTCATCGCCGCCTCCCGCGCTCGTCGGCGTCGGCGAGCTTGCCGGTGCCGATCGCGATGCGGTTCCAGGTGTTGATGGCGAGGATCAGGGCCATCAGGCGGGCCAGTTCGCCTTCGTCGAATCGGCCCGCGGCCCGGGCGTAGACGTGGTCCGGGACGCCGTCGGCGGCGACCAGGGTCAGTGCCTCGGTCAGCGCGAGGGCGGCCCGTTCCCGCTCGGTGAAGAAGTGCGCGGCCCCGCGCCAGAGGGCGACCAGGGCCAGGCGTTCGTCGTTCGCGCCCGCGTTGCGTGCCTCGGTCCAGTGCATGTGCAGGCAGTACGCGCAGCCGTTGAGCTGCGAGGCGCGGATCTGGACCAGCTCGACCAGCGCGGGATCCAAGCCCTCCCGGGCGGCGGCGTCGAAACCGATCAGCGCCTTGAACGCCTTGGGCGCGGCGCGGGCGAAGTCGACGCGGACGGTCCCGGGGCCGGGGTGCGAATGGGGTTCGGGGTCGGCGTCGGCGCCGGTGGACCGTTCGGCGCGGTGTTCGCTGCTCATGACCATGAACCTAGGCGCGAAAGCGACCTGGTATAGGGTGCAGTTCCATGTCCAGGAACGGGGTCAATTCAGCCGAGTGGATCGGCCGCGACCTGCATCTGGAGTTGTCGGGTACGGGCAGCCGGCGCGCCGTGCTGATCCGCGCGATCCGTGCGGCGATCCGCACCGGTCGGCTGGCCCCGGACACACCCATGCCGCCGTACCGCTCGCTCGCGGCCGATCTGGACATCGCCCGGAACACCGTCGCCGACGCGTACGCCGAACTGGTCGCGGAGGGCTGGCTCACGGCGCGTCAGGGCTCCGGGACCCGGGTCGCCCGGCGGGCCGAACCACTCGCCGCGCCGCGCCGCCGCGCCCGGACCGGGCTGCCCGCGCGGCCCGCCGGCCCGACCCACAACCTGCGCCAGGGTCAGCCGGACGCGGCGTCCTTCCCGCGCACCGCGTGGCTCGCGTCCGCCCGCCGGGCGCTGAACGCCGCGCCGAACGAGGCGTTCGGGCCCGGCGATCCGCAAGGCCGCCCGGAGTTGCGGGTTGCGCTCTCGGACTACCTCGCCCGGGCGCGCGGGGTGCGTACCCACCCGGATCGCATCGTGATCTGCTCGGGCTTCGCGCACGCGTTGCGGCTGCTGTTCGCCGGCGTACTGCGCGGGCCGGCCGCCGTGGAGTCGTACGGGCTGGCCTTCCACCGCTCGATCCTGGCCGCCGCGTCGGTCCGGACGCTGCCCCTCGACATCGACGAACACGGCGCCGACACCGAGGCATTGGCCGCCCTGCCGAGCGCGCGCGTGGCGGTGCTGACGCCGGCTCACCAATTCCCCACCGGTGGCCCGCTGTCGCCCGAGCGGCGGGTCGCGGCGCTGGATTGGGCGCGGTCGCGGGGCGGGCTCGTGCTGGAGGACGACTACGACGGCGAGTTCCGCTACGACCGGCGTCCGGTGGGCGCGGTCCAGGGGGTGGATCCGGAGCGCGTGGTGTACGTGGGCTCGGTCAGCAAGAGCCTGTCCCCCGCGATCAGGCTCGGCTGGATGGTGCTGCCCGAGCACCTGGTCGAGGAGGTCCTGGCGGTGAAGGGCCTGCGCGAGGCGTGGGCCGGCGTCACCGATCAGCTCACCCTCGCCGACTTCATCGAGGGCGGCCACTACGACCGGCACATCCGCCGGATGCGTCAGCGCTACCGCGCTCGCCGCGACCACCTGCTCGCCGCGTTGGCCGAACACGCACCGCACGTCACCGCGACCGGCATCGCCGCCGGTCTGCACGCCGTCCTGCGCCTCCCGACCGGCACCGAGCCCTCCACCGTCAAGGCCGCCACCTGGCAGGGCCTGGCTCTCGACGGCCTCTCCGCCTTTCGCCACCCGGACGCGAAGGGCCCGGCTCCGGACGGCCTGGTGGTCGGCTACGCGACGCCGCCCGACCACTCGTACCCGGCGGCGGTCCAGGCGCTGTGCCGGGCGCTGCCGCCGGCGGAAGGCGAGTAGGGCGGACTTGGGGCGCGGGCGGCGCCGAGCTTCGGTGTACGTGCACCCCGCCGCTCACATCGTGCGCGTCGGCGGCATGCCCGAGCGGCCCGAGGCGGGGGTCTTGACGGCCAGGATCTGGTCGACCCCGATGCGGTTCTGTTCGAAGGCCAGGGCCGAGGCGGCCATGTACAGGCGCCAGACCCGGACCCTGCCGGGCGAGGTCAGCCGGGTGGCGCGGTCCTGGGCGGCCTCCAGGTTGGCCACCCACGCGCGCAGCGTGGTCGCGTAGTGCTCGCGCAGCGCGTGCACGTCCCGAACCTCGAAGCCCGCCTCCTCCAGCACCGACACCGTGCTGCCCACCGGCACCAGCTCGCCGTCCGGGAAGACGTAGCGGTCGATGAACTCGTCGACGTGGTAGGCGGCTTCGTTCGGCGCGGGTCGGCGGGCGATCTGGTGGTTGAGCAACCGGCCGCCGGGACGCAGGAGTTCGTACAGCGAGTCGGCGTACTCACGGAAGCGGATCCGGCCCACGTGTTCGGCCATGCCGATCGAGGAGATCGCGTCGTAGGGGCCGTCGGCGTGTTCGCGGTAGTCCTGGATCCTGATCTCGACCCGGCCGGTCAGCCCCGCCTCGGAGACCCGTTTGCGAGCCAGGTCGGCCTGTTCGCGCGAGATGGTGATGCCGACCGCCTGGACGCCGTAGTGCTCGGCGGCGTGCATCGCCATCGAGCCCCACCCGCAGCCCACGTCCAGCAGCCGCATCCCCGGGCCCAGCGCCAGCTTGCGGCAGATCAGGTCGAGCTTGGCCCGCTGGGCGTCCTCCAAGCTCGCGTCGGGGCGGTCCCAGTAGGCGCACGAGTAGACCATCGAGGGGCCCAGGATCAGTGCGTAGAAGTCGTTGCCGACGTCGTAGTGGTGCCGGATCGCCTCCTGGTCGCGGCGCACGCTGTGCAGCACGCCCCGGCGGCGGCGGACCTCCTCGGCGGGCGCGGGTGGCGGTACCGGCAGGCCGGTCAGGGTGAGCGCCTCGCCCATCGGGCGCAGCGCACCGAGCGCGGCCCGTACGGACGGCAGCGGGCGTTCGGGGCGGTGGGTGCGGGTGGCGATCGCCTCGGCCGCCGATGCGCTCACGGGCGGCGGTTGGTCGCGGTGCAGGGCGATGCCGGCCATTCGGTCCAGCGCGTCGTAGAGGTCGCCGTCCACGTCCAGGTCGCCGGACACCCACCCGCGCGCGAAGCCCAGCTCGCCCGGCTTCCACATCAGCCGGCGCAGCGCGCGTCGGTTGCGGACGATCAGGGCCGGACCGTCCGGCGGCCCCGCCTCGCTGCCGTCCCAGGCCCGGATCCGGATCGGCGACGGGCGCCCGAGTACCTGCTGGGTGAGCGCTGCCAGGCGGTCGGCGGTGTGCGGCATGACGGATTCCTCCGCGGTGTGGAACCCCGGACTCCCGATCCGGGCTACACCGTTGCCCCTACCCCACCGGGGCCGGAGCGCGAACGGAATTGCTCCATCCGGGGCGAATCACCACCCCGGACGGAGCACATCGTGTCCGGTCGGTCACAAAACCTTGGACAGGAACGCCTTCGTGCGGTCGTGCTGCGGGTTGGTCAGCACCTCGCGGGGCAGCCCCGCCTCGACCACGAGGCCGTCGTCCATGAACACCAGCGAGTCGCCGACCTCGCGCGCGAAGCCCATCTCGTGGGTGACCACGATCATCGTCATGCCCTCCTCGGCGAGGCCGCGCATGACGTCCAGGACCTCGCCGACGAGTTCGGGGTCGAGCGCGGAGGTCGGCTCGTCGAACAACATCAGCTTGGGGTCCATGGCCAGCGCGCGGGCGATGGCCACCCGCTGCTGTTGGCCGCCGGAGAGCTGGGCGGGGTAGGCGTCCGCCTTGTCGCCCAGGCCGACCCGCTCCAAAAGCTGCTGCGCGCGCTCCCGGGCGGCGGGCTTGCTTATGCCCTTGACCTGGGTGGGCGCCTCCATGATGTTGCCCGCCGCGGTCATGTGCGGGAAGAGGTTGAAGCGCTGGAACACCATGCCGATGTCGCGCCGCTTGAGCGCGACCTCGCTGTCGCGGAGTTCGTAGAGCTTGCCGTCCTTCTCCCGGTAGCCGACGAGTTCGCCGTCCACCCACAACCGCCCGGCGTTGACCTTCTCCAGGTGGTTGATGCAGCGCAGGAACGTGGACTTGCCGGAGCCGGAGGGGCCGACGATGCACATGACCTCGCCGGCGCCGACCTCCAGGTCGATGCCCTTGAGCACCTCCAGCGGGCCGAACGACTTGCAGACGTCCTCGGCCTTGACCATGGGCTGCCCGGAGCCGGTCGGCCCGGGCGCGGACTTGTCGAAGTTGGTCGTCATCGGATCTCGACTCCCGGACGCCGGGTCGGGAACAGGTTGGCCCTGATCCGCTGGAGCGGGGTGGGCGGCAGCGCCCGGCTGGCCCCGCGCGAGAAGCGGCGTTCCAGGTAGTACTGGCCGATGCTGAAGACGGTGGTGAGCAGCAGGTACCAGAAGCAGGCCGCGAAGAGCAGTTCCATCACCGCGAGGTTGTTGGTGTACACGTCCTTGGCCTTCTGCAGTACCTCGGGGTAGACCACCACGCTGGCCAGCGAGGACGTCTTGAGCATGTTGATGAACTCGTTGCCCGTGGGCGGCACGATCACCCGCATCGCCTGCGGCAGCACGATCCGGCGCAGGGTACGGCCCTTGGACATGCCGAGGGCGTGCGCCGCCTCGGTCTGGCCCTCGTCGACGGACTGGATGCCCGATCGCACGATCTCGGCCATGTACGCGCCCTCGTTGATGCCGAGGCCGAGCAGCGCCGCGATGGTCGGGGTGATCACGTCGTTGGTGTTCTGGCCGAACATGGTCGGGAAGATCAGCGCGAGGTTGCCCCAGATGAGCAACTGGACCAGGACCGGCGTGCCGCGGAAGAACCAGATGTAGACCGACGAGACGGTCGAGGTGACCGGGTTGCCGGACAGCCGTCCGATCGCGGCGAGCACGCCGAGGACGAGTCCGAGCGCCATCGAGTAGAGGCTGATCTTCAGCGTGTTGACGGCGCCCTTGATGATCTGCTCGTCGAACAGGTACTCGCCGGTCACGCTCCAGTGGATCTTCGCGTTCGCGAACGCGTTGATCAGGAGGCCGACCAGGGCCAGGACCACGACGGCGGCGACCCAACGACCGTAGTGCGGTACGGGGATCGCTTTGATGTGTTCCCGTTTGGCCGGCTGTTTGTCGGCCGCGGGGGTTGGGGGCGTGGTCACGGGAAGGTGACCTCCTCTTGGAGCACGAGTGCGGGCGCGGGCACGGGGGTGGCCCGGAGGGACGGTCCGCCGGGTCCGGCCCCGCCGCCGTCGGGCGGGCGGGGCCGGACCTCGGATCAGGAAGTGCCGCCGTTGATGGTGACCTCGGTGACGGCGCCGGCCTCGACCTTCCAGTTGTTGAGGATCTTGGCGTACTCGCCGTTCTTGATCAGGGCCTCCAGGGCCGACTTCAGCGCCTGCTGGAGCTGCTGGTTGTCCCTGCCGACGCCGATGCCGTAGAGGCCGGCGTCGATCTGTTCGCCCGTGACCTCGAAGTCCTTGCCGTCACCGGAGGTCTGCGCGTTGTACGCGGCCACCGGGAAGTCGTTGAGGTCGGCGACGGCGGCACCGCTCTTGAGCTTGAGCAGGGCCTCGCCGTCGTGCTCGTACTTCTGGATCGTGATCGCGCCCTTGCCCGACTCCTCGCACTTCTTGGACTGGGCGGCGGCGACGTCCTCATTGGTCGTCGCCTGCTGGAGCGCGACGATCTTCCCGCACAGGTCGTCGAGCGACTTGATGTTCTGCGGGTTGCCCTTCTGCACCAGGATCGAGGTACCGGCGCGGAAGTAGTCGACGAACGCCAGGCCCTGGCCCTGCCGCTCCTTCTTGTCGGTCATCGCGGACATGACCAGGTCGAAGCGCTTGGAGGTGATCCCGGTGATCAGCGAGTCGAACGGGGAGTTCTTGTACTCGTACTTGACTCCGAGCTGCTTGCTGAGCGCGGCGGCCAGCTCGGGGTCCACGCCGACGGCCTTGCCGCCCTTCATGAACTCGATCGGTGCGTACGCGATCTCCGAGCCGATCTTGAGCTTGCCGGACTTCTGGACGTCCGGCGGGAGCATCTTGAAGAACGGCGCGTTCTCGTCCTTCTTGCCGAGCGCGCTGTCGCCGCCATCGTCCCCACAGCCGGTCAGGAGCATGGAGCCCGCGACCAGGGTTGCGGCACAGGCGATCAGGCGGCGGTGGGTAAGGCGTCCGCTCATGTGCGGGTTCCTCCAGGTATGAGGGGACAAGGTGGCCGGCATGGCACGAGCTGGCTCGCGGTGCCCGATCTGCGGGCGGTTTGGGCGAATCCGGGATCGAGCTATGGGCATGAATGATTTCCTGGTGCTCTGTACGGGACAATGGGACAGATTGTTAATTACGAAGATCCAATTTGACAGAATGTCAAGCAGCGATGCGGACATTTCATCCCATCGGGCGATTTTCCAGGGCATACCGAAACGGCTCTGGCCGGCCGGGGTCTACGCGCATTGGCGTCATGCTCGCCGAACGAGGCGTGAGCCGGCTCGGGTGATGCCGGTGCCCCGGCGCAGCAGGAGCGTCACGTCGATGGCGGCGACGGCGATCGCACCGGCGAACGGAACCGCGGGGCGCCGGCCGCCGAGCAGCGCGCCCGCGGCGGCCAGTACGCCGGCAGCGGCCAGCGCGAGCCGGCCGGCCCGGTCCGGCCGGCCGTACGCGAGCAGCGCGGTGGCGCCGAGCAGCGGCAGCGGGGTGAGCGCGCGGATCCCGGCGGGGCCGAGCCGGTGCGGTAGGCCGCGTACGCCGCCCGCGTGGTCGGTACCCAGGTCCGGCAGCGCGTCCGCCAGATGCGCGCCGCAGCCCAGCAGCGCGGCGGCGGCGACGACCCCCCACGCGGGCGCGGGCCGCCCGGGCAGCCCGAACGCGACGAACGCGGGCAGGCTCGCGAAGCCCACCGCGTAGGGCACCCAGGACCCGACGGTGCCCTTGACCCCGAGGTCGTACGCCCACGCGGCGCCCACCCCGACCAGATGCGCGGTGCCCGCCGCCGGCCCCGACGCGTAGGACAGCGGCACACACGCCACGAGCGCGGATCGGGCGGCCAGCGCCACCCGATCGGCCCCGACCAGGTCGGCGACCACCGGCTTGCCGGTGCGCCCGGCGGCCCGATCGCGGTCCGCGTCCACCGCGTCGTTGCACCAGCCGACCGACAACTGCCCGCTGAGCACCGCCGCGCCGACGAGCGCGCAGCCCTTGGCGTCACGGCCGGCCGCGACGGCGAGCGCGGTGGTCAAGGCGGTGACGGCGAGCGTCGGGCCGAGGTGGCAGGCGAGCAGGAGGCCGAGCACGGGCGCGTGTTCGGCGGGACGCCCGCCGGGGTGTGCGGGGGTGTGCGGGGTGGCTCCGCTCGGCGTGGCGGCTTCACTCACGTGGGTGTCCTCTCCGGGTGGCAGGCGTCCGTCCGGCGCATGCGGGCGACGAGCGCGGGCAAACGACGTGGGTTCGGTGTTCCCGCTGGGCACTGTTCCAGCGTTCCCGCCCGCCACCGGTTCCGTTCGCCGCCCAGCGTCTTCGCTCCTCATCCAGCCGGGGATACGCCATGACCCGCATCGCAGCCGTCCGTGGCGCACTGCCGCCGCACCGATACCCGCAAGCCGAGATCACCGAGGCGTTCGCGGCGATGTGCCTGCCCGCCGGCGCCGATCGCCGCGTCCTGGATCGGCTGCACGCGAGCGCCCGGGTGCACACCCGCCATCTGGCGCTGCCGCTGGACCACTACGCCAAGCTCGACGACTTCGGCGCCGCCAACGACGCCTACCTCGACGTCGCGGTGGAGCTCGCGGCCGAGGCGGTCGAGTCCGCGCTCGGCGCCGCCGGGCTCAGCGCGCGCGACCTGGACCTGATCGTGTTCACCACGGTGACCGGTCTCGCGGTGCCCTCGATCGACGCGCGCCTGGTCGGCCGGCTCGGCCTGCGCGCCGACATCAAGCGGCTGCCGGTGTTCGGCCTCGGCTGCGTGGCGGGCGCCGCCGGGATCGCCCGGCTGCACGACTACCTGCGCGGGTGGCCCGAGCACGTCGCCGCGCTGGTCTCGGTCGAGCTGTGCTCGCTCACCCTCCAGCGCGACGACGCCTCGATCGCCAACCTCGTCGCCGGCGCGCTGTTCGGCGACGGCGCGGCCGCGGTGATCGCCTGCGGCGACGCGCGGACCGGGCCCGGGCACGGACCGCGGGTGGTCTCCAGTCGCAGTCGCATGTATCCGGACTCGGCCCGGGTGATGGGCTGGGACGTGGGCGGCTCCGGGTTTCGGATCGTGCTCGGCTCGGACGTCCCCGACGTGGTCCGCGAGTATCTGGGCGGCGACGTGCGGACCTTCCTCGCCGAACACGACCTGACCCCGGCCGACATCACCGCGTGGGTGTGCCACCCGGGCGGCCCGAAGGTGCTGGAGGCGGTCGCCGAGACGCTCGAACTCCCGGCCGGCGCCCTGGACCTGACGTGGCGTTCGCTGGCCTCGACCGGGAACCTGTCGTCGACCTCGGTACTGCACGTGCTGCGCGACACGATGGCCGCCGGGCCGGATCCCGGGACGCCGGGCCTGATGATCGCGATGGGCCCGGGGTTCTGCTCCGAGCTCGTCCTGGTGGAGTGGTAGGTCGCGGATGTACTGGTATTTCGCCCTGGTGGGTCTGGTCGCCCTCGAACGTGTCGCCGAGTTGGTGGTCTCCCGGCGAAACCTGGCCTGGAGCCTGGCCCGGGGCGGCGTGGTCAGCGGACAGGGGCACTACCTGCCGATGGTCGTGCTGCACGTCGGCCTGCTGGTGGCGTGCGTCCTGGAAGTAGGGCTGGGCGATCGACCCTTCGTGCCCTGGTTCGGCTGGTCGATGCTCGCCCTCGTGCTCGCCGCGCAGGCGTTGCGCTGGTGGTGCATCACGGCGCTGGGGCCGCGCTGGAACACCCAGGTCGTGGTGGTCCCGGGACTTCCGCTGGTGCGCACCGGGCCGTACCGGCTGCCCTGGTTGCCGCACCCCAACTATGTCGCGGTCGCGGTCGAGGGCCTGGCGCTGCCGCTCGTGCACGGCGCGTGGATCACCGCGCTCGCGTTCACCGGGTTCAACGCCGCGCTGATGGCGGTCCGGATCCGCTGCGAGTCGACCGCGCTGTCGGCGGCGACCGCGTGATCGACCTGCTCGTCGCGGGCGGTGGGCCGGCCGGTCTGGCCACCGCGATCCACGGCGCGCTCGCGGGGCTGCGCGTGGTGGTGGTGGAGCCGCGACCGGCGCCGGTGGACAAGGCGTGCGGCGAGGGACTGATGCCGACGGGCGTGGCCGCGCTGGCCCGGCTGGGGATCACGCCCGCGGGGCGGCCGTTGGCCGGGATCCGGTACCTGGACGCCCGGCACGCGGTGCAGGCGAGATTTCGGGAGGGACCGGGACTGGGCGTACGGCGGACCACGCTGCACGCCGCGCTGTACGAACGGGCGCTGGCGCTGGGGGTGGAACACAGGGTCGGGCGGGTCGCCGACGTGCGGCAGGACGCGCACGGGGTGACCGCGGCCGGGCTGAGCGCGCACTGGCTGGTGGCCGCGGACGGCCTGCACTCACCGATCCGGGCCTCCCTGGGGCCCGCGACACCGGATCGCCGGGCCCGGCGGTACGGGCTGCGCCGGCACTTCGCGGTCGCGCCGTGGACCGACTTCGTCGAGGTGCACTGGTCGCCGCGCGGCGAGGCGTACGTGACGCCGGTGGGCCCGGACCTGGTCGGCGTCGCGGTGCTGGGGCCGCGCGGTCGGTCCTACGACGAGCACCTCGCCGCGTTCCCGGCGTTGCGGGATCGGTTGGCGGGCGCGGCGGGCGGCGAGGTGCGCGGCGCGGGGCCATTGCGCCGCCGGGTCCGCACCCGGGTCGCGGGCCGCGTCCTGCTCGTCGGCGACGCGGCCGGCTACACCGACGCGCTCACCGGCGAGGGCGTCGCGCTGGCCCTGGCCTCGGCCCGAGCCCTGGTCGCCGCGCTTGTCGCGGGCAGCCCCGAACGCTACGAATCCGACTGGCGCCGCCTCTCCCGCCGCCACCGCCTGCTCACCGAATCCCTCCTCACCGCCCGCTCCCACCCGCACACGGCCCGCCTGATCGTCCCCGCGGCCCACCGCCTGCCGCGGGTATTCGGCACGATCGTCAACGCGTTGGCGTAGTCCGGGATGCGGGGATGCCGGGACCGCAGGGACCGGGGACCGCATCGCACGATCGCGCCCAACGGAGCGCACTCCGGCAGGGATCGCCCCCGCTGTCCGGAGCCTGTGGCAACATCCGGCGGGTCCTGTCACCTGATCGCCGGGGGAAACCGCGATATGTCCACCGACCTGTACGGCGTCCGCGTGCTCCGTATCGATGCGGAGCAGCTCCGTTTCGGCGTGGAGGTCTTCGTGGTCCATTACGACACGGGGACCCGCACGTACCCGGCCGTGCCCGACGACCTCGGCTTCTTCCTCCACCTGCTGTGGGAAGCGGCGTCCGACTACGCCGGTGCCGGCCGGAAGGGCCCGTTGAGCGAGCTGGTGGACCTCGACACCATCCTGGATCACGCCTGGGTCGAGGCCAACGCGCGCCGATTCGTCTCCGGGATCGAGCGGGTCGCCACGGACAACCATCCGCCCACCGCCCCGCAATGGCGGCGGCTGCGGGACTTCTGCTACCCGCGCGCCGGTGGGTGGCAGGACGAGGACCTGCTGGTGCGCTTCGAGTACGACGTCCGGGTCACGGATCGGCGCTGGCTGGAGCCGCTTCGTGTGGGCGACGCGTGGGGCACGACGATGTTCCCGCTCAACGCCGACACCTGGACGGACGACGACGCGCCACACCTCCCGGACCTGGCGCACCCGGCCCGCGCGTGGGCCCCGTTCGACGCGGCCACCGGAGACCTCACCCACGACCATGTGACCCACCTGGAGTTCTCCGACGACGGCAGGTACCTCGCCGCCTGTAGCGACCAGCGCCGGATCTGGGTGTACGACACCACCGACTGGAGCGAGGTCGTGCACACCCGGGCGGAAGGTCGATGGTCGGTGCCGATGATGATGTGGGTGCCGGGCGAGCACGTGCTCACGGTCAAGGACTACGGCCCGCGCAAAGACGTCAAGGTCCAACCGCAATGGGCCTTCGACCTGAACGACCGGGCGGAGGTCGAGGCCCCCTTCCAGGCGGGGCACATGCGTTCGCACGACGGCGTCTACCGGATCGTGCCCAACGGCGGGGACGAGGGGGGCTACGACCTCCACCCCACGGAGCGGTCGCCGCATCGGCGGATATCGCACGCCGGTCGCTGGGACCCGATCCAGTGCACGGCGTTCTCCGGGGACGGTTCCCGGCTGTTCCTGGGAGCGCAGCAGAACCTCTACACAGTCGACCCGGCGACGGGTGAGGTCGTCGACAAGGTCACGGACGCCTCGGAGCGCCTGTTCGAGATCGCGTCGAATCCCGACGGCAGCTACCTCGCGATCGGCAGCTTCAGCCGGAAGCTGTCCTACCTGGTGCCGAACGGGGAGCGACCGCACGAACTGTGCGTGTGGCGGACGGCCGACAGGAAGATCATCATGGGCCGTCAACTGTCCACCTGGGTCGGCGCGATCGCCTGGTCTCCCGACGGGCGATGGCTGGTCGCCGCGGAGGAACCCCTCGGCGACCGCAGCTTCCGCGGCGCCACCCGAATCGTCGTCTTCGGGATGGACCCGACCGCCGCACCGTAGCCGACACCGGGATCGGAACGGCCCCGACGCCGTGCGGCTTCGAGGGACGGGGCCGTTCCTCCATCTTCTACGGAGCCTTCCCGGGGCTCGACGGCCCGCAGTTCACGCGACCACGCGGCCCGTCGTGCCACACCCGCCGGCCGTCGCCCGTCACCGTGACGCCGTGCTCCTCGCGGGGGTTCACCCCGCGCACGCCACGCCGCGTAGGCGTCCTCGATCTCCCGCCACAGGTCGCGCGGCCCGCCCTCGTTCACCTCGAACGAGTGGGCGTCCGGTACGTAGTCGACGGATGCCCAGGACTGCCCGTCGGCGTACCACGTGGTGAACTCCCCGGCGTGCGCTCCCCTCCCGAAGAACGTGCGCTGCTCGACATCGGGCAGCCGAAGCCCGATCGCGAAATCCGCGTGCTCCTCCTGAAGGGGTCGCGGATCCGTCGTCGTGTGGCGGACCCTGCCCGCGCTCGGGTCGGCGATCACATCGCCCACGAAGCGCCGGGCCTCGAACCTCGGGCGCTGCGACCGGGCCCACATGAAGTTGACGTTGCCCACGAATCGGCCCGAGGCCGTGCCATCGGCCGCGACGACCAGGCGCAGGAGCCCGGAGTTGTGGAAGGCCGTGCCCCACGGCGTGAGGATCACCCCTCCGGGCCGGACCTGCTCCACCCAGGCGTACGGCACGCGTTGTACCGCCATGGTGGCGGCAATCCGGTCGTAGGGTGCGCCTTCCTTGTAGCCGTGCAACCCGTCGCCGACGATCAGGGTCGGTTCCGAGCCGCAGCCGCGCAGGGACTCCTGCGCCTGGATCGCCACGAGTGGATCCACCTCGATCGAGGTCACCCGGCCGGCGGTGAGCGCGGTCGCCAACAGCGCGGTGGACCACCCGGTGCCGGTACCGATTTCGAGGACGTCGTGATCCGGTTCGACGTCGAGTTGTTCGAGCATGTGCCGCACGAGGGAGGGTTGCGACGCCGACGAGGTCGGAATCAGGCTCCCGCCCGGCATACCGTCATCCATCTGGGTGACAAGCGGGATGTCGGCCGCGACGGCTTCCGCCCACGCTTCGGGGTCGGTGTCGCGGTCGATCAGGGCGTCGTCACTCCCCCACACCACCGCCGGGACATACGAGCTCCGGGGCGTGTCCGCGAAAACGGCGTCCCAGTCGACCAAGGTGCTCACTTGTCCTTCTCCGTGTCGCGGTCCTTGTCCTTCGGCGGCACGGGCCTGTCCCACTGCCCATCCCGCTGCCGCTGGGGGGTCTTGGCGTCGCCGTCCTTGTCGTCCTTGGCATGGTTCCCCATCGTCTTGCCTCTCGAATTGTTCTGTGTCGAGCCGATGCCAGTCGGTGGAGGCGTAGGTATCGCCGTCATCGCTCCTTCTCCTCCTCGTCGAGCAGGAACGGAGGTTCCGGCCAATCGGCCACCGCACCCAACGGGCAACCGACTCGCTCCAGGTCGGACAACAACGCGAACCACTCGGGCCCGACCGGCGGCTGCAGGGTCGCCAACATGCCCCTGTCCACGGCGCACAACTCCATAAGCGTGCCGTCCGGCCGAAGCGTCGCGTCTTCCCCGCCGACGTATCTCACGCCTCGATACAGAATCGGCGAAGGCGGCCGAAGAACGACCAAGTCCCGTACCTGACACACAAATTCGATACCACTACGCAAGCGCAGATGAACCTGTCGCCCCCGCACGTCCATAAGCACACCCTCGCGCCCCGAATAGGCGTCGCGACACCACGCGTGCCGATAGCGCTCGAAGAACGCGAGCCCCCGGTCGAGATCCTCCTGCGTGCTCCCCGAAACCCGCTGCCGCGTAGTCATCGCACGTTCCGCCCACCCGAGCACAGCGCGCGGAACCGCACCGACACCCGTTGGCTCCACCACGACCGACGCGGACGCAACCGCGCGCGCCGAGACGGCGCCAGGGGCGGGGTCGGAGTGAACGAAGGAGCCTCGGGGTCCCGTCCGCCTGCCCGTTCCGGGGACGGCCACCGCAGTTGCTCATCGAGCTGGTCGCGATGAGAACCGCGTTGAGTCCATCCGATTCGATCTGTCACAAGAACTCCCGAATTGTTCGGGCTGATTGGTGTTCCTGTGAACGTAGAAGCGACGATCAATGGGAACCAGGGACGCCATGGGCCACTTTGTCGGCGGGGTAGGACGTTGCGTCCTAGCCGGGGCCGATCTGCAAGCGGTCGGCGAGGGCGAGGAGTGGGGTCGATCTGCGGCGCTCGCGCGAGACCAGGTCCGTGACGACTCGGCGGGATGTGGCGTGGTAGCGCATCCACTCGGGGGCGGTGTGTTCGGCCTTGAGGATGGCGCGGGTTGCCCGGTCGTCGTTGGCGAGGTCGATGTGGGCCAAGGCGCGGTCCACGTAGTAGCGCGCCTGCCACGTGGGCGGGAGGCTGTTCAGGTCGGTGATCCGCCGTGCTTCGGCCAATGCCTGTTCGGGGCGGTCCATTTCGACGAAGGCGTTCACCGTGGCGACACCCGCGTTGGTGGGTCCGAACGGGGTGGCATAGTCGATGCGGTCGGCGCCGATCCGGGCGGCGGCGGCATTGGCGAGACGCAGGAGTTCGGCGGCGGTGTCCTTGCGCTCCGCGCGGACGGCGGCCGAGGCTGCGCGTAGGAGCAGGATGCCCCACAGGGCGACGTCGATCGGCGGTGTCTTCGTCCACGACGGCTCGATCTTCTCCGCAGTTGCCTCGGCCACCCGTTGCGCGTCGTCTATCCGCCCCTGCTTGCTGAAGATCCAGGACAGCGTCGACATGCCGATGACTTCGAGCCGGGCATCATCGGAGTGCCCGGCTGCGCTCCTGGCCCGCTCCATCGCCGTGTACGCCGCGTCCTCCTTGCCGAACGCGGCCAGAGTCGTGGCCGCGACCTGATACGCCTCCGCCAGGATGGCGAACGAGGCGGCACGATCGACTCCGGAGTGTTCGCGCGTCGCAGAGCGCGCATCCGCGATGAGTCGCGGCAAGACGGCGGCGATCTCCGACAACTTCCCTTCACGCCGGATCACCTCCGTCGACCTCAGCGACGCCCGGAGATCAAGCACGGACGGCGATTCCCCGTCGGCGACCGCCATTTCGTCTTCGATCAACTCGGAGACCGGAGTCACGGCCCGCCGGAGCGCCAACAGGCTCGGTAGCGGATCCTGATGCGCCGCGCCCTCGAACGTGGTCGGCTGCCCGATCAGGACCGACGTTTCCACGTCGAGCGCGCTCGCGAGCGCGTTGAGCGTGGAGAGCCGGGCCGTGAGTCGCTGGTTCTGCTCCAGCTTGCGAACGACATCGACGGAGACCCCCGCAGCGGCGGCGAGCGACTCCTGAGTGTGCTCCCTCCGCAGACGCAGCCGCGCGATGCGATCCCCGATGCTGTCTTGCATGGTCAGGCTCCCGGCAAGGTAGGCGCTGCACCCACGGTACGGCGCAGACCGGCCGGGAATCGTGGGAACCGACCAACGGCTCACGTCATACGATCGGCTACGCGCGCCTCTGCCCTTTCCCCGAAAGAGTCGGCAGCGATGATCCAGGCGACCATCAAGGAGTTGCAATCATGCAAGGAATCCAGAACACAGACGTCAGCTTGTGGCGCAAGAGCACATACAGCAACGGGGATCAAGGCAACTGCGTCGAGGTCCGCGATGATCTCCCGGGCCTCGTCCCGATACGCGACTCGAAGGACCCGAACATAGGCCAACTCCTCATCGGCGCAACGCCATGGACCGCACTGACCGACGCCCCCCGGAACTGACTCGACCCCTGCCGGCCCCGTGTTCCTGCCGAGGCTGCCGCCCCCACACCTGACTGTGGCTGCCGAGGCGAACTGCGGACCTGTGGCGAGAGACCGGGGCGGGACGCTCCGGGGCTCGACCCTCCGACGCCCTGCCGCCCCCTCCCCTCAGGTCCCGAACATCTCGCGGCACGTGTCCAAGCCCTCGATCTCGGTCTCGATCGTGCGGTGTTCTTGCCAGGCTTCTCGGGTCAGACGCAGGCGGCGGGCCGGGCGCGGGGGGCCGTTCTCGTCGGCGGGGAGGATCTCGACGCCGTCGTCGGCGTAGCCGAGGCGTCGGGAGACCGCCAGCGAGGGTGCGTTGTCCAGGAGCGCCGAGGAGATCGCCCACTCGGCGCCGAGGCCGGCGAAGGCCAACTCCAGCATCGCGGCCCGCATCTCCGTACCGAACCCGTGGCCCTGGTGGGCCAGGCCCAGCCAGGAGCCCGAGGCGATCTCGCGTCGGCGGGCGAAGTCCGTTGCGCCGCAGTCCTGGAGGCCGATCACCCGACCCTCGTGCACGACGGCGAGCAGCAGCTTCCACTCCTCCGGTCGCCAGTTCGCCCACGAACCCCAGTAGAACTTGAGCGCGTTCCGGGCCCGCGCCGGATGCGGCGCGCGCGTCCACGGCGTACTGAACGGCATGAAGTCGGGTGCGTGCACGCCGAGTTCGGCGAGCTCGACCAGCGCCACCAGGTCGTCCTGGCTCGCCGGCCGCAGTTCCAGTCGAGGCGTGGTCATCCGTAGGCCGAAGACCGGCCAATGATCAGTGAGCATGGTCGATTCTCGACGCGACACCCCACCCCACGCGAGCGAATTCCGCCGCCGCGACCGCCCGCTACCGCGTCTGCGCCGTCGGCGCCAGCCCGTGCAGCAGCAGGTCCGCGAACACGTCGCCGACCTCGCGCGGCGACATCGGCCCGTCGAGCTGGTACCAGCTGTTCAGGTGGTGCACGCCGCCGAAGAAGTTGTGCGTGGCGATGTCGGCCGACACGTCCGCGCGCAGCAGGCCCTCGCGCTGGCCCTGCTCGATCAGCGAGCGGAAGCGCTCGTGGTAGCGCCGCCGCTCGGCCCGGATCTCGTTGCGCTTGTCCGGCGCGAGCAGGTGCATCGAGCGGAAGTAGACCACCGCGTCGTCGATGTTGCCCAGCGTGGTGACCACCACGTCCGCCGCCGCCTCGCGCAGCCGGTCCACGACCGGCTCGGGGCCGTCCGCGATGGTGTTCAGCCGCTCGGTCTGCATCGCGAGCATGCGGTGGTAGATCTCCACCAGGAGGTCGTCCTTGGACGCGTAGTAGTGGTACATCGCCCCCTTGGTGACCCCGGCGGCGGCCACGATCTCCTGGACCGAGGTGCTCTCGAAGCCGCGCTCGGCGAACATCCGCGAGGCGATCCGGAGCAGCCGCTGGGGCAGGGGTGTCTCGTCGGCCTCGGACAGAACCGGTGCCGCGTTTCCACGACCTCTTGCCGCCATGATGTCCAACCTTTCGGGGGAGCGTTCGACGCCACCCTAGCCAAGATACCGACCGGTCGGTACCGTAATTCGCGCACGGCACGTCTCGCGCACCCTACGGCCACGGAACGTCCGCGCCGTCTGCGACCAGGGAGAGGAAGGCGCCGGTGGACTTCAGCTACGACGCACGGACCGAGGAACTGCGTGAGCGACTGCTCGCGTTCATGACCGAGCACGTGTACCCCGCCGAAGCCGTGTTCACCGAGCAGGTGGCCGATCCGGGCGCCGATCCGTGGGGTCGGCCGCCGGTGATCGAGGAGCTCAAGGTCGAGGCCCGCAAGCGCGGCCTGTGGAACCTGTTCCTGCCGGGCGCCGAGGGCGCGGGCCTGACCAACCTCCAGTACGCGCCGCTGGCCGAGATCGCCGGCCGCAGCCCGCACCTGGGCCCCGAGGCGCTCAACTGCGCCGCGCCCGACACCGGCAACATGGAACTGCTGCACGACTTCGGCACACCGCAGCAGCAGGAGCGATGGCTGAAGCCGCTGTTGGAGGGCACCATCCGCTCGGCGTTCTGTATGACCGAGCCCGACGTCGCCTCCTCCGACGCCACCAACATCACCACGAGCATCGTCCGCGACGGCGACGAGTATGTGGTCGACGGCCGCAAGTGGTGGTCCTCCGGGGCGATGGCGCCCACCTGCGAGATCCTGGTCGTGATGGGCAAGACCGACCCGGACGCGCCGCGCCACCGCCGGCAGAGCATGATCCTGGTGCCGCGCGACACCCCGGGTGTGCACATCCGCCGCGGCATGCACGTCTTCGGCTACACCGACGGTCCGCACGGCGGCCATGCCGAGGTGGTCTTCGACAACGTACGGGTGCCCGCCGCGAACCTGGTCGGCAACGCAGGCGACGGCTTCGCCATCGCGCAGGCCCGGCTCGGCCCCGGCCGGATCCACCACTGCATGCGGCTGATCGGGATGGCCGAGCGCGGGCTGGAACTGATGTGTCGCCGGGTGATCGCCCGCGAGGCGTTCGGCGGGCCGCTCGCCGACCAGGGCGTGATCCAGGAGTGGATCGCCGAATCCCGGGTGCGGATCGAGCAGTTGCGGCTGCTCGTCCTCAAGACCGCGTGGCTGATGGACACCGTCGGCAACCGCGGCGCGCACCGCGAGATCCAGTCGATCAAGATCGCCACGCCGCTCACCGTCGAGTGGATCCTGGACAAGGCCATCCAGGCGCACGGCGCGGGCGGCCTGTCCCAGGACTTCGTGCTCGCGTCGCTGTGGACGCACGCGCGCACGCTGCGCCTGGCCGACGGGCCGGACGAGGTACACCGTCGTTCGCTCGCCCACCGCGAGCTCAAGTCCTACCGAGAGGCGGCCGCCCAGTGAGCGACTCGTCCCGTCCCGTAGCCATCGTCACCGGTGCGAGCCGAGGCATCGGCCTGGGTATCGCCCAGGCCCTGGTCGCGCGCGGCGACCGGGTCTGCGTGACCGCGCGCGGCGCGGACACGCTGGCCGAGGTGGTCGCCTCGCTCGGCGGTCCCGAGCACGCGATCGGCGTCGCGGGCAAGGCGCACGACCCGGTCCACCAGGACGCCGCGGTGACCGCGACCCTGGAGGCGTTCGGCCGGATCGACATGCTGGTCAACAACGCCGGCATCAATCCGGTGTACGGCCCGCTGGTGGAGCTGGACCTGGACGCCGGGCGCAAGATCCTGGAGGTCAACCTGCTCGCCGCGCTCGCGTGGACGCAGCGGGTGCACAAGGCGTGGCTGGGCGAGCACGGCGGCGCGATCGTCAACGTCTCCTCGCTCGCCGGCGCGCGACCCGCGCACGGGATCGGCTTCTACGGCGTCAGCAAGGCCGCGCTGACCCATCTGACCGCCCAGCTCGCGAGCGAACTCGGCCCGCGGGTGCGGGTGAACGCGGTGGCGCCGGCGGTGGTCAAGACGGTCTTCGCGACCGCGCTGTACGAGGGCCGCGAGGAAGAGGTCGCGGCGGCCTACCCGATGGGCCGGCTCGGCGTGCCCGAGGACGTGGCCGGCGCGGTGGCGTTCCTGCTGTCCGAGCAGGCGAGCTGGATCACCGGCCAGACGCTGCTGGTCGACGGCGGCGTGAGCCTGTCCGGCGGTGTCGGATGACCGCGCTCGCCGGTGCCGGGGTGGTGATCACCGGTTCCGGTGCCGGGATCGGCGCGGCCCTGGCCCGCCGCTTCACCGCCGACGGCGCCCGCGTGGTGGTCAACGACCTGGACGCGGACGCGTGCCACGCGGTCGCCGCCGAGATCGACGGCATCGCGCTGCCCGGCGACGCGGCCGGCGAGGAGGGCGTCGCGGCGCTGATCGCAGGTTCCCGCAAGGCACTCGGCGGCGAGATCGACGTCTACTGCGCCAACGCCGGCATCGGCGAGGGCATGGGCCTGGACGCCTCGGAGGCGGCCTGGGACCGCTCGTGGGACGTCAACGTGATGGCGCACGTACGCGCCGCGCGGTTGCTCACCCCGGCCTGGCTGGCCCGGGGCCGAGGCCACCTGGTCACCACGGTCTCCGCCGCCGGCCTGCTGACGATGCTGGACGCGTCGGCGTACTCGGTGACCAAGCACGCCGCCTACGCGTTCGCCGAGTGGATGGCGATCACCTACGGCGCCAAGGGCGTCACGGTCCAGGCGGTCTGCCCGCTGGGCGTGCGCACGGCGCTGCTCGGCGCGACCGGCGAGGCCGCCCGGCTGATCCTGGACGACGGCGCGATCGAGCCGGCGGAGGTCGCCGACGTGGTCGCCGGGGCGGTCGCCGCCGGCGCCCCCTTCCTGATCCTGCCGCACCCCGAGGTGGCCCGGATGTACGCGGGCCGGGCCGCCGACCCGGACCGCTGGCTGGCCGGCATGCGCAAGCTCCAGGCCCGCCTGGAGGTGGCGAAGGACGGCTGACCACACGGGCCCGGGACGGCGGCGCCACGTCGCCACGCCGCCCCGGGCCGATGCGTTCATCCTCGGCGCAGCGCGGCCAACTGCTGCGCGAACGGCACCACTTCGTCGATCGGGTCGTTGTCGGAGGCGCCCCCGGTCGCGCGCCCGGGCAATCCCGCCGCGAGGTCGGCGAGTTCGCCGCCGGCGCGGGCGATCCGCGCGGACAGGTCGTCGCCGGCACCGGCCGCCGCGCCCCAGTCGTCGGTCGCCGCGTACACCGAGGTCGGCACGACGGTGGCCCGCAGGTACGCGAACATCGGGCGCAGCGCGTGCTCCAGGGCCAGCGAGTGCCGCGCGGTACCGCCGGTCGCCGCGATCAGTACCGGTTTTCCGGTCAGCGCGGTGTTGTCCAGCACGTCGAAGAACGACTTGAACAGCCCGCTGTAGGAGGCGGTGAAGATCGGCGTGACCGCGATCAGGGCGTCCGCGCCGGTGACCGTCTCGATCGCGGCGCGCAGGCCCGGCGGCGGGAAGCCGGTGACCAGGTTGTGCGCGATGTCCACCGCGACGTCGCGCAGTTCGACCACGCGGACGTCCGCCTCGACGCCTCGATCGGCCGACTGCCGGCGTGTGGCCTCGGCGAGCCGGTCGCCGAGCAGGCGGGTGGACGAGGGCTTGCCCAGTCCGGCCGAGACGACCACGAGCTTGAGCGGTTGCGGCATGGCGGGTTTCTTCCTTTCCCTGCGGCGGTACGGGTGGGTGTTCGGCGGTCAGAGCACGGGCGCGGCCTCGTTCGCCGCCGCCGCGTCCCGTCGGGCGACCAGCGCCGCGTGCGTCGGGCCGGCCGGTACGTTCGTCCCGCGCCGGGCCGCGAACTCCTCGCGCAGCACCGGGATCACCTCTTCGCCGAGCAGGTCGAGCTGCTCCAGCACGGTCTTCAGCGGCAGGCCGGCGTGGTCCATCAGGAACAGCTGGCGCTGGTAGTCGCCGAACGAGTCGCGGAAGGTCAGCGTCTTGTCGATGACCTCCTGCGGGCTGCCCACGGTCAGCGGCGTCTGGTCGGTGAACTCCTCCAGCGACGGACCGTGGCCGTACACCGGCGCGTTGTCGAAGTAGGGCCGGAACTCGCGTACCGCGTCCTGCGAGTTCCTGCGCATGAACACCTGTCCGCCGACGCCGACGACGGCCTGCTCGCGGGTGCCGTGCCCGTAGTGCTCGAAGCGGTCGCGGTAGAGGTTGATCAGCCGCACGAAGTGGTCCCGGGGCCAGAAGATGTTGTTGGCGAAGAACCCGTCGCCATAGTAGGCGGCCTGCTCGGCGATCTCGGGGCTGCGGATCGAGCCGTGCCACACGAACGGCGGGACGCCGTCCAGCGGTCGCGGTGTCGAGGTGAAGCCCTGGAGCGGCGTACGGAAGCGGCCCTCCCAGTCGACCACGTCGTTGCGCCACAGCTCGTGCAGGAGCGCGTAGTTCTCGATCGCCAGCGGGATGCCCTGGCGGATGTCCTGGCCGAACCACGGGTACACCGGCCCGGTGTTGCCCCGGCCCATCATCAGGTCCACCCGGCCGTCGGCCAGGTGCTGGAGCATCGCGTAGTCCTCGGCGATCTTCACCGGGTCGTTCGTGGTGATCAACGTGGTCGAGGTGGAGAGAATGATCCGCTCGGTACGCGCCGCGATGTAGCCGAGCATCGTGGTCGGCGACGAGGGCACGAACGGCGGGTTGTGGTGCTCCCCGGTCGCGAACACATCCAGCCCGACCTCCTCGGCCTTGAGCGCGATCGCCACCATGGCCTTGATCCGCTCGTGCTCGGTGGGCTCCCGGCCGGTGGTGGGGTCGACGGTGACGTCTCCGACGGTGAAGATCCCGAACTGCACGATGACCACTCTCTCAGGTAGTTGAACTCTCAATCATCCCCTCAAAGCAAGATACTCCGCCCCCTATTCCCAACCAAGGCCGGGCCGGGTCGGGGCGGGCGGGACGGGCCCGGGGCGGGTCGGGGCGGTCGGGGCCGGGTCGGGACGGAGCCGGGCCGGGTCGGGGCAGCCCGGACAGAGGGGCGGGGCCGGATCGAGGCGGAGCCGGAGGCCAGGCGAGGCGGCGCCGGGACAGGGCACCATGCCGTGCGGGCGCGTAGCGGACGTGCGTCCCGAGCGCGCAGCGGACGGCCCCACCGTGACCGCGTAGCGGGCATGCATCCCCGCCCCGGAGGCCAGGGCGAGGCAGAGCCGGAGGCCAAGCGAGGCGGCGCCGGGACGGGGCATGCATCCCCGCGCACGGACCGGGCACTGCCTCAACGCAGCCGCCCGCGCCCCGCCACGCCGCCCCGCCACGCCGCCGCCACGCCCCCGCACCCCTCGCGGGCTGTCTCCCACAAGGGCCCGTGGGGTCAGTCGCGCAGGATGCGGAGGCTTACCGCGAGTTCCGCCTCGGTGACGCGGCCTGCCGTCGCGGCGTCGCCGGATCGGATCGCGGCGACCATCGCCGCGTGTGCGTCGGCGCCCGGGTCCGCCGAGGCGGTGCGCAGGCCCTTTTCGTCCATCACCGCGAGCAGGTCGAGCAGGCCC
This sequence comes from Embleya sp. NPDC001921, assembly GCF_053594475.1. Taxonomy (NCBI): domain Bacteria; kingdom Bacillati; phylum Actinomycetota; class Actinomycetes; order Kitasatosporales; family Streptomycetaceae; genus Embleya; species Embleya sp. NPDC001921. Next base: position 29,019 of record NZ_JBSFEO010000016.1, on the reverse strand, counting down.
GGGCGCATGGTCACCTGGAACACCGCGAACAGGTCGGTCAGCACGTCGTTGTGCGCCGCCGCGACGATGCTCGCGTGGAACGCGATGTCCGCGTCGATGTACGCCTCGTCGTCCCCGAGCGCGGCGGCCCGCGCGGCCAACCCAGCCTCCAGCGCCGCGAGGTCCTCGTCGGTGCGCCGCTCCGCGGCCAACATCGCGGCCCGCACCTCGATCAGGTTGCGCACCTCGTACACCTCGGCCGCCGAGGCCCGACGCAGCCGCGTGGTCAGGTCCTCGACCGGCTCGGCGGCGATCACGAAGACGCCGGACCCCTGCCGGGACTCGACCAGCCCCGCTCCCGCCAGCGCGCGGATCGCCTCGCGCACGGTCGAGCGGCCGATGCCCAGTTCCTTGCCGAGCGCCACCTCGCCGGGCAGCTTGGTGCCCACCGGCCAGTGCCCCGCGGCGATCCGATCACGAAGCCGTTCGGCCGCCTGGCCGACCAGCGGACTGCGGCGCAGGGGGCCGAACGTCATCGTGTCACCCTCACATCTCAGGTTGTCTGATGAATCCTAGCCCGCCGACACACCGATCCTCCCCTCCCGCTCCCCCGGGCGGGCCCGATTCACCGCCGACACGGTCGCGTGCACCGAGGCGGCCAGGATCGAGGTGTCGATCCCGACGCCCCACCGGGTGACCCCGTCCACCCGGCACTCCACGTACGACGCCGCCTGCCGGTCGCCCCCCGCGCCGATCGAGTGCTCGACGTAGTCCAGGATCTCGACCCGGATCCCGGCCGCGCCGAACGCCGACGTCAGCGCGGACAGCGGTCCGTTCCCCTCGCCGACCACCGAGCGCCCGCCCGCCGAATCGGTGAGCGTCCCGGTGAACACCTGCCGCCCCGGTCCGGCCTCCTCGGCCCGCCATCCGCTCACGTCCACCGGCGAGCGCCGGTCCAGGTACTCGCGCCGGAACAGCTCGCCCAGCTCGACCGAGGTGATCTCCTCGCCGCTGTCGTCGGTGGCCTCCTGGACCACCCGGGAGAACTCGATCTGGAGCCGGCGCGGCAGGTCCAGGCCGTGCGCGCTCTGCATCAGGTAGGCGATGCCGCCCTTGCCGGACTGGCTGTTGACCCGGATCACCGCCTCGTAGTCGCGACCCACGTCGGCCGGGTCGATCGGCAGGTACGGCACGTCCCACGGCGCGCGGTCCGCGGGCAGGCCCAGCTCCTCGGCCTGTCGGGCGTGCCGCGCGAAGCCCTTCTTGATCGCGTCCTGGTGGGTGCCGGAGAAGGCGGTGTACACCAGGTCGCCGCCGTAGGGGTGGCGGGCGTGCACGTCGATCCGGTTCGCGTACTCGACGGTGCGCCGGATCTCGTCGATGTCGGAGAAGTCGATCATCGGATCCACACCCTGCGTGTGCAGGTTCAGCGCGAGCGTGACCAGGTCCACGTTGCCGGTCCGCTCGCCGTTGCCGAACAGGCAGCCCTCGATCCGCTGCGCGCCCGCCAGCAGCGCCAGTTCCGCGCAGGCGACGCCGGTACCGCGATCGTTGTGCGGGTGCACGGACAGGATCACCGCGTCCCGGCGGGCGAGATGGCGGTGCATGTACTCGATCTGGTCGGCGTACACGTTCGGCGTGACGATCTCGACCGTGGCCGGCAGGTTGTGGATCACCGGCCGGTCCGGGCTCGCGTCCCACAGCTCGGTGACGCTGTCGCACACCTCCAGGACGTAGTCGGGCTCGGTCAGGTTGAACACCTCGGGCGAGAACTCGAACCGGATGTCCGCGTTCGGCCGCGCGTCCGCGCCACGCGCGACGTCCTTCGCGCCGGCCAGGATCAGGCCGTGCAGCGCGGCCCGGTCGTGTCCGAGGACGACCTCGCGCCAGGTCGGCGCGGTCGCGGTGTACATGTGCACCACGGCGTGCGCGAGTCCCTCGATGGATTGGTGGGTGCGTTCGATCAGGTCGGTCCGGGCGGCGGTGAAGACCACGATGGTCACGTCGTCCGGGACCGCGTCGCTCTCGGCCAGGTGTCGGACGAAGTCGTAGTCGGCGCGGCTGGCCGACGGGTAGCCGACCTCGATCTCCTTGAAGCCCATCGCCACCAGCAGGTCGAACATCCGCCGCTTGCGTGCCGGGTCCATCGGCTCGGCCAGCGCCTGATTGCCGTCCCGCAGGTCCACCGGCACCCACAGCGGGGCCTGTTCGATCCGCCGGGTGGGCCAGGTCCGCGCGTTCGGGTCGATCCCGACCCGGACCCGCTCGTGCGCCGGGCGGTAGCGGTGGTGCGGCATCGCGCTCGGGCGCTGCCGGTTCCAGTGCGGCCGGCCCTCGGGGATGGGGCCGGCGGGGGTGCGCAGGGTCGGGAAGTCGTCTTCGCTCATGGTGCGGAATCGTCCTCGCGGTCGAAATGGTCGACCGGCGGCACCGAACCCCGCGGCGGGGTGCCGGTCGGATCAGACCCCGCCGCGGCGGCCGAGAAGGAGGACGCGCAGCTTCATGGCGAGGACGCTAGCACAACTTGTCTGACAACCTGATGTCTCTTTCGACAGTGGCCGGCGCCGAAGGCGGGCCCGGGCGCAGCGGCCGGGACATGCCCGGGCGCCGTGCCCGAACGCGCATGCGCATGCGCATGCGCCCCAACGAGAACACGTGCGCGCCCGCGCCCCGACGAGAGGAGGCGCCGACCCGGTTACCCGGGGGCGCCTCCTTGTACCGACCGCGTGGAGTCGGGATGTTCAGAGATTGCTCAGCTTCGCGTAGGGACGGCAGATCCGCTCCTGACGCGACCCGAAATCGACAGTGACCGCGATGTCCTCTTCGACACCGACGATCCGACCGAGTCCGTACTGATCGTGCGTCACTCGTGCACCGAGTTCGAAATCCTCGATGATGGGAGCGACCGGGACATTGAAGGGACTGGTGGGCAGAATGCGCCGGGTCACGGCTGACGTCGTCATCCCCACCAGTATGCGCCTGTCGGGTGACGCGCGGGGCGTTCGGGGGCGGTATAGGCGAAGCCGTAACCGGAAAGTGTCCCCACGATATGGCGGTTCGAATCCCGTAGAACCCGACCGAAATGCCGCACGGCCAACCCTGCCGCAGGTCACGCGGGATCCGACCGGGATCGCGTTCTCGCACCGTATGCGAACAACGCCCCGGTAAACCCGATTGGGCCGATCGGGCGAAGCCCGAACGCATCGCCGACGCCTGCCGCACCCGACCTCGCACCCGGCCTCGCACCGGTCCGGGCCGCCGTACCGACCCCGGCCCGCCGATAGGGTCGGCGGCATGAGCGACAGCACTGCCCCGGTGGACATCGAGCTGGTCAGGCCGCCCGAGATCCTGCTCGAGCACGACGAGGTACGGGTCTTCCACAGCGGCATCCTGCGCACGCCGGCCGGCCTGTACACCGGCATCGGCATGGAGACCTTGGCCCGTCCCACCGGCCCGCGCCCGCCCGCGCCGCCGCTGTTCGGGCAGTACGGGGTGTCGGTGACCCGCTCGGGCGACCGGTTCGCCCACTCGGCGCTGGCCACGACGTTGTCGGCCGGGCCGATCCGGTTCACCTCCTGCGTGTTCGGCCCCGTCCCGGACGGCGATCTGGTGCTGGACGTGGTGCTGCCGACCATCCCGCGCCGCCTGGTGCTGCGCTTCGACTCGGACCGGCACGACGGCACCGGCCTGACGCTGAGCACGCCGCCGGCGATCGTGCGCACCGAGGCGGGCGTGACGCTGTGGCACGCGGGGGTGTTGCGTACGGACGCCGGTCGGCTCACCCACGTGGAGGCGACCTCCGCGGACGACCGCGCCCTCGGCGGCGCCAAGTGGGACGTCGAGCACGAGCCGCTGGCGGTGACCTGGGACGACCCGACGCCGGCCCGCGAGGCGCGGCAGCGGGGGCGGGACTTCGTGAGCACGGACAGTTGGATCGCCGCACCCGACGCGCGCGGCACGCTCTCGTGCGCCCCGCTGGACGTGACGCGGGAGCTGTAGCGGCACTCCCGCCCGCCCGGGTGGGCGCCGCCGACCCGGATCCCGGCGGGGACGGAAGACTCACCCCTACAGGTCCGACCCGCCGGTGGCGTCGATCGTGGTGCCGGTGACCCAGCGGGCGTCGTCGGAGGCCAGGAACGCGACCGCGTCGGCGATGTCGGCGGGTTGCCCGACCCGGCCCAGTGCCGCGCGGCCCGCCGCCTGTGCCTGGGCCGCCGGATTCCCGCGCAGCCAGCCCGCGTTGACGTCGGTGTCGACGATGCCGGGGGCGACGTTGTTGACCGTGATCCCGCGCGGGCCCAGGTGCTTGGCCAGGGCGAGTGTGAACGCGTCCAGGGCGCCCTTGGTCATCGCGTACGCGATCGCCTCGGGGAAGGCGATCCGGGTCGCACCGGAGGTGACGGTGACGATCCGGCCGCCGTCGCGCAGTACGGGCAGCGCCGCGCGGGTGAGGAAGAACGGCGCCCGGGTGTTGACCGCGAACACCCGGTCGTAGCCGGCCTCGGTCTCCGCCTCGATCGGCCCGGTCGAGCCGATGCCCGCGTTGTGCACCAGGATGTCCAGCCCCTCGACGCCGAACTCGGCCCAGCCGGCCCGCAGTCCGTCCAAGAGCGTGTCCACGTCGCCCGGTACGCCGAGTTCGGCGCGCACCGCGAAGGCCCGCCCGCCGGCCGCCCCGATCGCCGCGACCACCTCCTTCGCGGCGGCCTCGTCCCGGCCGTAGTGCACCGCGACCAGCGCCCCGTCCGCGGCCAGCCGCTCGGCGATGGCGCGGCCGATCCCCCTGCTCGCACCGGTGACCAGCGCGGACTTGGCGGTGAGCGTGTGCATGGTGGCGCCTTTCGTCTGCGATCGCTTCTTTAGCGATCGCTACAAATCCTGTCGGGCAGTACCGTACCCCAGATTTGATAGCGATCGCTACAGAAGCATCACCGGGCCGACCCCAGACCCTGATCGGCCTCCGATCCGGCGAGCATCAGCGTGGTCTCCTCGATCCGAAGGAATCGGCCGTCCGGCGCGAACTCGCCGAACACGTACACCTCCATCACCACGGTCGCGCCGCCCGCCTTGCGCACCTCGACGGTGTGCCGATCGGCGTAGCGCGACCCGTCGAACAACTCCTCGTGCAGGCGCACCCGGCCGCCGGCCACGACCGAGCGCAGGTGCGCGATGTGTTCGACGAAGCCGGCCCGGTCCGACCAGACGCCGTCGGTGCGCTGGCGGTACTCCGGCGTGAAGTGCCGGTCGACCGCGGTGTCGAGGTCCAGCTCCGGGCGGAACAGGAGGTCGGTGAGGGCGGGGACGATTGCGGTTCGGTTCATGGCGTCGCGACTCCGATCCGGGCGGTCCGCGCGGGACGACCCACGCGAAAGAAATGCGTGCTTGGCGCACGCTTTTGACCATAGCCCATAAGCGTGCGCGACGCACGCTAATCTGAGGCCATGGAACACGTGGTGGGACACGAGGTCGCGGACGCGCTGGGTCTGCTGCTCCGGCGCGGCACGCGCGCGAACCTGTACGCGCGACTGACCGAGGGCCTGGGGCCGGCCGTGGACGAGGTGACGTATCCCGTGCTCAGCGGGCTGGCCCGAACCGGGCCGCGCAGCGCGGCGGACCTGGCCGGCGAGATCGGCCTCGACCGGTCCGGCGTCAGCCGCCGCGCGTCCCGCCTGGAGGCGGCCGGGCTGGTCCGCCGCGAGCCCGACCCGGAGGACCGCCGGGCCGTACTGCTCGCACTGACCGACGCGGGCACCGCCCGCGTCGAGGAACTGCGCGAGCGGCTCGCGATCCGGATCGAGGCCTCGCTCGCGGACTGGCCCGCCGACGAGGCGCGGATGTTCGCCCGCGGACTGCGCCGATTCATCGAGGACGGGCCGTTCACGGAGGCGTGACGCGGCCCACCGAGGCATAGGCCGACTCGCCCGGGCACCACTCGCCCCGGCGCCACTCGCCCGGGCGCCGCTCACCGGGCGCCACTCACCGGCACCACGCACCGGACGTCACCCGTCCGGGCGCACCACCCACCCGAGCGCCGTTCGCTCGAGCGAGTGCCATTCGGTCCGCGTACACTTTGCCGACTCTTGACTTTACATGCGTATGGTCACGAGTTAGATTTACATATGTAAGCTAACAGTCGTTAGTCCATAGGGGGTCCTCGTGAGCAGCACAGAAACCCGATCCGCCGCCGCTCCGGACGACGGGTCCGATCCCGTGGGTCACCCCCGTCGGTGGGCCGCACTGCTCGTGCTGTGTTCGACGCTGGTCGCGGTGACGCTGGACAACTCGGTGCTCAACACCGCGCTGCCCGCGCTGGCGAAGGGGCTGGACGCGTCGACGGCGGATCTGCAATGGATCACCGACGCCTACACGCTGGTCTTCGCCGCCCTGCTGCTGCTCGCGGGCAGCCTGGGCGCCCGCTTCGGCGCCCGACGCGCCCTGCTCGGCGGACTGGCGCTCTTCGGAGCCGGATCGGCGATCGCGGCGCTGTCCTCGACCGCGGCCGAGCTGATCGCGTGGCGGGCGGTGATGGGCCTGGGCGCGGCGTTCGTGATGCCCGCGACGCTGGCCGTCGTCATCCGGATGTTCCCGCCGGCCGAACGCGCCAAGGCGTTCGCCGTCTGGTCGGCCTCGGCCGGCGTGGGCGTGCTGATCGGCCCGGTCACCGGCGGCGCGCTGCTGACCCACTTCTCCTGGTCCAGCGCGTTCTGGATCAACGTCCCGCTCGTCCTCGCCGCGATCGTCGGCATCGCGCGGATCGTGCCGAGCATCCCGCGCGCGGGCACCGCCCGACTCGACCTGCCCGCCGCCGTGTTGTCCGTCATCGGTCTGGGCGTCCTGGTCGACGCGATCATCGAGGCGCCGGAGCGCGGCTGGACCGCGCCGGTCACGCTCACCGAGCTCGGCGCGTTCGTGCTGCTCGGTGCGGTGTTCGTGGCCTGGGAGCTGCGCCGCGACGAACCGATGGTGCAGGTCCGCCTGTTCGCCAACCGGGGCTTCGTGCTCGCCGCCGCGACGCTCGCGGTGACCTTCTTCGCGCTTTTCGGCACGCTGTTCGTGCTCTCCCAGTACTTCCAGCTCGTGCACGGCTACAGCCCGCTCAAGGCCGGTCTCGGCGCGATGCCGTTCGCCGTCGCGATGGCCACGATGTCCGGGCTGTCCCCGGTGGTCACCGACCGGCTGGGCATCCGGGCGACGCTCACCGTCGGGCTCGCCGCGATCGCGGTCGGCCTGACGGTGCTGGGCCTGACCACCGGGACGGACACCCCGTTCGCCGCGCTCGCCGGGGAAATGGCCCTGGTCGGCGCGGGGATGGGGATGATGATGGCCCCCGCGAGCATGGAGATCACCGCGTCGGTGCCGGTGCGCTACTCGGCGATGGCCGGTGCGCTCAACAGCGTGGTCCGCGAACTCGGCGGCGTGCTGGGCATCGCGGTGGTCGGCACGCTGGTGTCCTCGCACTACCGGAGCGAGATGGCCGACCAGCACCTGACCGGTCCCGCGGCGGTCGCCGAAAACGACCTGCACAGCGCGCACGGGGTGGCCGGGCACCTGTCCCCCGAGTCCGCCGGCCGGCTCACCTCGGCCGCCGACCACGCCTTCACCGCCGCGATGAACAACGGGGCCCTGGTGGCCGCCGCGGTCGCCGCGATCGGCGCGATCGTGGTCGCGATCGGTCTGCCCAGGCGTACCGGCAGCACCCCGGCCATCGCCGGGCAGCCCACCGAACCGGCCAACACCCAGGCGGTGCAAAGCGCCTGACGGATCGTCACCAAACCGCACGGCGACCGGCTCGTTCCGGTCGCCGTACACCCGTCGTGCGGCGACCGTCGTCGACACACCCGAGGAGGCACCCATGCCCGCGAGCGCCGCTTCCACGCCTCGTACGCTGACCGCCATGGACGACGATCAGGGGCCGAACCGCCGACGCAACCGCCGCGGCCAGGGTGCGCTTCTGCGCGACGACATCCTCGCCGCGGCGACCGCGCTCATCGAACGCGACGGACACTCCGGTGATGTGACGCTGCGCCGGATCGCACGCGAGGCCGCGATCACCGCGCCGTCGATCTACGCGCACTTCAACGACCTCGACGACATCCTCGACACCGTGCTCAACGGCTACTTCGACGACTTGCAGGCGGCCATCGCGGCCGCCGCCGCCGAGGAGAGCGAAGCGGACCGGGCGCTGCTCGCGGGTTGTCGGGCGTACGCCCGGTTCGCCATGGATCGCCCCGGCCGCTACCGCGCGCTGTTCCACCGGATGCGCCCGCCGAACCCGGATCCGGCCGAACCGGTGCCCGCGATGCCCAGTCGGATGGACGTCTTCCAGACCCTGATCGACGCGATCGCGGCCGCCGCGGCGGCCGGTCGCTCGGCCGCGACCGACCCGTTCGAGGACGCGTTGGCCGTCTGGGCCGCGATGCACGGCGCGATCCTGCTGCGGATGACCGCGCCCGTCTTCGACTGGCCGCCGCTGACCGACTTCGTCGACACCCTGGTCATCCGCACGGCGCGGCTGACCTGATCCGCTCCCGAGGCGCCGTTTTTCGAACCCGATCGATCCGTGGCCGACCGGTATGTCCACTCTCCCGGGCGTCACCCGATCCGGGCGTGCCATCCCGGGTCCGGACATGGAAGGGTGTCCTCACGGATCGAATCCAGTTCGAGAGCAGGAACGCACCATGGCTGACGAGACACCCGCGAACGAAACACCCGAGGAGACGGCCGTCGAGGCCGCCGAGCCCGAGACGCCCGAGGACGAGACCAAGCGCAAGTTCCGCGAGGCACTCGCCCGCAAGCGCGGCACCAAGACCGACGGCACCGGCGAGGGCCCCGGCGGCGACGGGTCGAAGATCCACGGCGCACACGGGCCCGCCGCACAGCAGCGCTCGTTCCGCCGCAAGAGCGGCTGACTCGGACCGCCCACGGCCCGAACCGCATCCCGATTCGGCCCGAAACGCACCACCGAGGGACTGCCTTCGCCGGGTTACCGAGCAGTAGGATCGCCAGATCTCATGGCATGCCTCCTGCCCGCCCGGCGAAGGGTTCCCCGTGTTCGACTACGACGTCCTGGTCATCGGTTCGGGTTTCGGCGGATCGGTCGCCGCGTTGCGGCTGACCGAGAAGGGCTATCGGGTCGGCGTCCTGGAGGCCGGCCGACGCTTCGCCGACCCCGACTTTCCCAAGACGTCATGGCAGTTGCGCGACTTCCTGTGGGCCCCCGCGCTCGGCCTGACCGGCATTCAGCGCATCCACGTGCTCAAGGACGTGGTGGTGCTGGCCGGAGCGGGCGTGGGCGGCGGTTCGCTGAACTACGCGAACACCCTGTACGAGCCGCCACAGCCGTTCTTCGACGACCCGCAGTGGGGCCACATCACCGACTGGCACGCCGAACTCGCGCCGTTCTACGCCCAGGCCAAGCGCATGCTCGGCGTGGTGGTCAACCCGCACACGACCCCCGCCGACGAGCACATGAAGGCCGTCGCCGAGGACATGGGCGTGGGCGACACCTTCCATCTCGCGCCGGTCGGCGTGCTCTTCCCCGAGGAGGGACAGCGGCCCGGCGAGGACGTGGCCGACCCGTTCTTCGGCGGGGTCGGCCCGCGCCGGACCACCTGTACCGAGTGCGGCTCCTGCATGACCGGCTGCCGGGTCGGCGCGAAGAACACGCTGCTCAAGAACTACCTCTACCTGGCCGAGCGGGCCGGTGCCGAGGTGCACGCGGAGCGTACGGTGCGCCGGGTCCGGCCGCTGGGCGCGCGGTGGCACGCGGACGGGTCCACCGGCGGCTACGCGGTGGAGACCGTGCACAGCGGCCCCGCGACGGCGCCTCGTTCACCGCGTACCTGGACCGCCGAGCAGGTGGTGTTCGCCGCCGGCACCCTGGGCACCCAGCGCCTGCTGCACCGGATGGCGGCGGAGCGTACGCTGCCGCACCTGTCCGGCACGCTCGGCCGGCTGACCCGGACCAACTCCGAGGCGCTGGTCGGCGCGGTGGCACCGACCACGGGCGTGATCGACGCGACCCGCGGGGTGGCCATCACGTCCTCGTGGCACCCGGACGCGGACACCCACATCGAACCGGTCCGCTACGGCAAGGGCTCCAACGCGATGGGGCTGTTGCAGACGCTGCTCACCGACGGGGACCGCCCCCGGGTGCGCCAACTCCTGCGGAACGCCCTGCGGAACCCGGCCCAACTGCGGCTGCTGAACGTGCGCAACTGGTCCGAGCGGGCGATCATCGCGCTGGTGATGCAGTCCCGGGACAACTCGCTGACGGTGTACCGCAAGCGCGGCCTGTTCGGGCGCACCAGGATCACCACCCGGCAGGGCCACGGGGAACCCAATCCGAACTGGATCCCGGCCGGCCACGAGGCGGTCCGGCGGATCGCCGAGCGCCTGGGCGGCGTGGCCGGCGGCACCTGGGGCGATCTGGCCAACGTGCCGATGACGGCGCACATCCTGGGCGGCTGCGTGATCGGCGACTCGGCCGAGACCGGGGTGGTCGACCCGTACCAGCGCGTGTACGGCCACCCGGGCCTGCACATCCTGGACGGCTCGGCGGTCAGCGCGAACCTGGGCGTGAACCCGTCCCTGACCATCACCGCGCAGGCGGAACGAGCCACCGCGATGTGGCCCAACCGCGGCGACGCCGACACCCGCCCCGCCCTGGGCGCCGGCTATCGCCCGGTCGCCTACACCCCGCCGATGGCCCCGGTGGTCCCGGCGAGCGCGCCGGCGGCCTTGCGACTGCCGATCGTGGAAGTGCGCTCCGGGCCCGTCCCGCCGCGCGACTGACGCCGACGAGCAGCCCCGGCGACGCGGCGGACCGACGCGGAGCGGGATTCGGCCTCCGCGCGCAGACCCGTCCGGTCACTTGAGCAGGTCGGACGGGCCGGCGACGTCGACCAGCGACATCTCCACGTGCGTGACGCCGGCTTCTTCGAGCCGGTAGGCGATCTTGCGCAGCACGATCGCGACGTCGCCCCAAGTCGCGGCGCTTCGCGGGTAACAGGACACGGTCATCCGCTCGTCCGGTTCCCCGTAGGGCGGGGTCGGGCCGGGCAGGACGCGCACCAGCATCACCTCGGTTTCGAAGGAATGGCCCTCCGCCCGATCGGCGCCCAGCACGTCCCCGACGAGGTCGGTCAGTTCCTCCCAGTCGCCCTGCCAGGGGTGGGTCAGGGCGAGACACAGGGCGCCTTCGCTCATCTCCCGACCGCCGAAAGCCGGATCCCCGGGACCGGGGACGGGCCGAGCGGGCGCGCCGCGCAGTCCGAACTCGGCGACGAGGCGCTCGTGGTCATCGCCGAGGTAGATCTCGCGAGCCCACTCGTCGCGGCTCCGCTCCTGAAGCGCGTATTGATCCGTGTCATCCGTCAAGTCCCATCGGTACGGCCGGAAGAACCTGTCCACCCGCACGAAGGCCTCCTCCGCCGAGACGCCGAAGACCTCCACGATGCGCTCGGAAATACGGGCGAGGCGCCTGTCGTCGTTGGAATCGACGGCGGCGGAATACTGACGCACGTTTTCGCTCCGATTCAAATCGCGAGGCACGCGCCTCGGGCTGAGCCGACAATACCTGACGCCAAGCCGGAACAAGGTGGCCCCCGAGCCCTACGGGGCTCGGGGGCCATTCCCGGTGCAAAACAACCTCTACACGAAGTAGAAGCCTGCGAACCACCTGTTGAAGATCATGGCCAGGATTGCTGTCAGCACGGCAATCTGATGGCCCTTGACGACCGGACGCTCGCCATAGTCCTTGTAACCGTCCGGGTTCATGAGCATCGGACCTTCGATGTAGTCGTAGTTGCCCGTGCTCCGGCCGCTCCGGCCCTTTTTGACGGTGTCCTCCCAAGCGGGTCCGCCCGATTTCGGATACGTCACGTGAGTATAGGTCTCGAGCTCCGATTTTTTGACCCGGTACATGAGCACGACACCCCGGTCTCCGGACCTCGCCAGCTTGCGGGCCCAGTTGTCGGCCTGCGTTTTATCGTTCGTCACATAGAATCCGTCACCGAAATCACGCTCGCGGGTCTTGAACTGCGGGTCGATTCCGTTCTTCAGAATGTTGTCGAGACTTCTTTCCGTCGTGGCATGGAAGAGCCAGATGTACTCATCGGCATCCTTCTTCTGCTTCTCCTCGCGGTCCGCGTCCTCGAACTTGCGCGGATTCGGGCGCACGAACTTCTTCGGCATCATCTTCGGCGTCGGCGGCGGCGCCTTCTTCGCCGCCACCGCCACCGCGTCCGTCGCGTTGTCGGCGACCCGGTACGTCGTCGCCGCGTTGCCGGCGATGGGGATCGCGCCCGCGGCCGAGATCGCCGCGTTGACCCAGTCGCCCTCGGCGGCGTAGAGACCCGCGTTGGCCAGGTCCGCCGCTTCGCCGATGACCGGGACCATGCCCGCCACATCGAGAACCACGTGGACGACCGGGGCGACCTTCTGGACCGCCTTGACCGTCTTCTTCGCCCACTTGGGCATGCCCCAGAGCCCGGACGGATCCGAGTAGTAGAGCGGGTTGTTGTAACCGTAGATGTAGGGGTGGAGCTGGAGCGGGTCGCCGGTGTCGATGACCGGGTCGACCGAGATGAACCGACCCAGCGAGGGGTCGTACATCCGCGCGCCCAGCAGCGTCAACCCGGTCGTGTCGTCGACCTCGCCGCCGACGAAGCCCTTTCTGTCCACCCAATTGGCGGGCGCCGCGCCGCGCGTCTCGCCGAACGCCGTCATCTTCCGGCGCTCGACCGGCATGCCGGGCTTGAGTGCCACCGCGATCAGCGACGACTGGTGGTGGTCGGTGACCATGGCGGTGAGGCCGCCGGTCGGGCCGGTCGAGCGGACGACCGTATGGGCGCCCTGCTGCGAGTAGTACCGCAGACCGGCGACCGATCCGTCGGGCTTGGCGGTGACCTCGGTATCGCCGAGGAACAGCGTGGAGCCGGTCGGGGTACGGCGGATCAACCGGTTGCCATCGACGTCGTAGGCGAATTCGCTGGTGCCCTGGACCGAGTCGACGACCTTGCTCAGCTTGCCGTGTTGGTCCCAGGCCAGCGTCTGCGTCGCACCGTTCACCCGGCGGGTTTCGGTGTTGCCGAGCGCGTCGTAGGTGTAGGTGTCCTGCTGCTGCGATGGCTGCGCGGCGGTCGTGGTGACCGAGAGCAGGGCGTGGTTCCTACCGGGCCCCTGCTGGGCGTAGGCATAGCTCCGGGTGACGTCCTTGGCGGTGTCCCCCGTGACGTCGAACCGCTTTTCGCCGACCCGGTTCCCGATCGCGTCGTACGAGTACTCGCGGTAGTACGGGTCCGGGCCGCCGACCGTGCCGCCGGGGCCGCGGGTCGGTCCGGTGGCGCACTGGTTCGTCGACGTCCACGTCTCGGTCAAAAAGCGCAGCGGGGAGTAGTTGAAGCACTGGACGTCTTCGACCGTGGAACCCGAAGTCCCGCCCGGACGGCGGTCCTTCAGATAGGTGACGTTCCCGGCCTTGTCGTAGCCGTAGGAGGTGTCGCCCAACCAGTGCCCGGGGGCCTCGATGTGGTTGGCGGTCTGCTTCAGCGCGCCCGTGGCCTCGTCGTAGGTGTTGGTCGTCCACAGGCGGTTCGGCGCACTGCCCGCGGCGCTGCGCAGCACGTTGCCGAACGCGTCGTAGGTGGTGTCGGAGGTGTACCACGCGAGGCCGGAGGTGCTGACCGGCATGCCGTCCGCGTTGTAGCGGAAGACGAGCTTCTCCTGCGGGAGGCCGCCGGCGGCGGGAAGCACGACCTCCTTCGGCGCCCCGGTGTCCGTGTAGGTGTAGCCGTACCGGTAGTCGCCGGCCAGTTTGCCCTCGGTGGCGGGGATCTTGATGGTGCGTCCGGTGACCCGGTACGCCAGGTCGTAGCCGCCGATCTCCTCGGAGTACGGCTGACCGTTGGTGTATTGCGTGGCCTTGCTCAGCAGCCCCTTGGCACCGGGCCCGTCGTAGGCCCATTCGCTGACGATCGGCCCGTTCGGCGTGCCGGTGCGGATGGTCGTCTGCCGGCCGATGGCGTCGTAGGCCCGGACGAGCACGACACCGCGCGCGTCCGTCGACGACGTCTTTTGGCCGAGGTTGTCGTACGTGAACGTCGAGCGGCCCTTGTCCGGGTCGTTCGTCTCGATCAACCGGGTTCGCGAATCGTACTTGTACGTCCACTCGTTGCCGAGGGCGTCCGTCATCCTGGACGGGTTGCCCCGCAGGTCGTACTCGTACTTGGTCTCGCTGAACTGCGTGCGCGTGGTGTCGGTGAACAGGTCCCGCTTGACGATGCGGCCGAGGGCGTCCGTCCACTGGCGCGAGGCGATCCCGCCGGTGGGCGGGATCTCGATGGTGTAGTCGCCGCCGAATTCGAAGCGCGTGGTGTTCGCGCGGACTCCGGCGTTCCAGGTCTCCGCCGTCGTGGCACGGCCGAGACCGTCGTACTTCTTCTCGGTCCAGGACGGGATCTGCGTCCACGACGTCGGTGCGTAGACCTTGTCCGACGGCTCACCGGACACCAGGTACTTGGCGTTCTCCCGACGGACGTCGCCGCTCGGGTTGTACATGACGTCGGTGACCACGCGCCCCGCGCCGATGGCCTCGTTCTGGGTCTGACGTTGCCTCAGCAGGCCGTCGTAGAAGGTCTTTCCGACGCTGTAGGAGCCGTCGTCGCGAACCGTGCGGGAGGTGACGACCGATGCCTCGGTGCCGGTGACGGAGTACGAGTACTCGATGCTCGGCGACCGGTTGCCCGACGAGCGCTCGGGCATCCAGACCTTGACCAGGCGACCGAGCGGGTCGTAGCCGGAAACGGTCACCCGGGTGTTGGGATCGGTCTTGTCGAGCGCGTGTCCGCGCCCGGGCTCGAACGTCGTCGTGGTCGCGTGGCCGAGCGCGTTGGTCACCACCGCCGAGGTCGGGCTGTCGTTGCCCTCCGGGGTGTAGGCGGTCGTGGTCGGCTGACCGTTGGCGTCGAAGCTCTTGGTGACGCGCCCGAGGGCGTCGTACTCGGTCCGCGAGTCCTCGATCCGTCCGGTGCCGTCGGTCGATGTCGTCTCGGTGCGGGTGGGGCTCCCCCGCGTCGGGGCGACGCCGTAGTCCGCGCCGTCGTAGGCGGTGCGCGCGTCGGACATCACCCGGGTGGGACCGGCTGTGTCGATGTCGGCGCAGACGGAGGCGAACGACCGGATGCGGTCCGCTGTCCCGATCAGGTTTGCCGAGAGGTTGTGCAGGTACGTCGTGACCGTGCAGGTCTCGTCGCCCTGGACGGTTGTGTCCCCGGTCGTCTCCACGCGCAGCGGCAGCCCGTGGACGGGGTCGAACTCGAGCGTTCTGGATCCGGTGGAGCGGACCCGACCGCCGCTGACGGTCTCGTAGTTCGTGGTCGAGGCGATCGAGCCCTGGTACATGTCCAGCGCGGGCGCGTCGGTGCGCGGCTGGGTCCCGGTCTTCCTCGACCACGGAACGGTCACGGTCCGCGAGGCGACGGCCTGGCCGTCGGCCTGGTACTTGATCGTTTCCGCGGTCTGGCCCTGGTACGGGGGCAGGTCGTCCGCGATGACGGCGCCGGTGGAGTCCTTGACCTGGGCCACGCGGGTGCCCGACGGCAGCGGGTCGCCGTGCATGCCGCGGAAGAAGCGGGTTTCGCTCAGCCCGGCGACGGTGCCCTCGTCCGAGGAGGTCTTGCCGGTGACGACCTGGACGCGTCCGTAGCCGCGCCACAGGCTCCAGGTGCGTTCGGCGGCCTTGGTGAACTCGCCGTCGTCCTTGGCCCAGGCCGCGCCGTCGAGGTAGCGGTAGCCGGTGACCTTGGCGGGGGCGCCTCCGACGTAGTCCTCTTCGGAGATGTTGTCGACGACGTACTTGTTGAACCACTCGATCTTCGGATCGTCCGCGCTGTCCGGGGACCAGAACACCGGGTAGCAGCGGGAGGTGTTCGCCTGCGGCTCCGGCTTGGTCGCGCCCGGGGTGCACGCCGGGTCCGGCGCGGAGTACTTGACGACGAGGCCGCCGCCGGTCTCGGTGAAGATCTTCTCGACCCGCAGGCGGTTGAACGGCGGGCGGGCCTCCCCCTGCTTGGACTGCCGGTTGGGCATGTCGACGGCGTTCGCGTGGAACGTCACCGGCGGAAGCGAGGCGACCGTGCCGTCGGACGCGTGGCCGGTGCGCCGGATCGAGTCGAGCCAGGCCGGCGGGTTGGTGTCGTAGCGGGCGTCGAGGAAATTGTGCTTCAGCTCGAAGACGTCCACCGGGCGGTACTGGTTCGATCCGGCCGACTTGGCCACCTCGGTGGTGATCGTGGTCAGCCACTTGCGGGACCAGAACGTCGGGCCACCGGTGTAGCACTTGCCGGTGTCCTTGCACATCGCGTCGACCGGAGTGTCGGGCCAGTGCAGCGCGTCCGTGGAGAACTTGGTGAACTTCGCGTCCGCGCAGTCGAACGTCTCCGACACCAGGCAGCGCTCGCCGACGGTGAACGAGACCTTCGCGGGAGCCGGGCGCGAGTACACCGCGTCCGTGCGCAGCCCGTACTCGATCCGGTCCAGCCAGCCGCCTCGCACGTACGGCTTGGGCTGGTCGGTCTTGCTGTTCTTGGCGTACCAGTTCTTCTCCTGCTTCCAGTACAACGCCATCGCGTTGGAGTGGGTGTCCTCGACGTAGTCGAGGTTCCATCGCCACGCCTGGTCGCACGCGGAGTTCTCGAACGCCGTCTGGTGGCACGGCTCGTCCGACTGGTTGCCGAAGACCGGCACCGTGAACACCGAGTCGGTCGTCGCCTTGCCGTTCGCCCAGCCCGGCAGGCGGTTCAGGCCGAAGTGGTACTTGCTCCCGTCCGGCGTGGTGACCAACCAGTACTCGCCGTTGTCGTCACCGTTGACCGCGCCGAACTTCTGTTCCACGCGCGTGCCGTTGTCCGACGTGGGCTTCCACGCCTTGGTGGTCTTGTCCTTCACCAGCGGCAGCGTGGAACCGTTCAGGGACATCACGGCGTTTTCGCTGCCCCAGCACAGATCGCCGGTGTCCTTGGCGTTGTTGCCGTTGGTCTTGTCGTCCGAGCAGCCTCGGTACGTCCGTTCGATGTAGCCGGGGTGGTAGTCCCAACCGTCGCCGACCCACGACGCCTGGTTGTTCGTGGTCGAGGTGCGTCCGTCCACCGACTGGGACGAATACCCCAGCGACACTGCCGGCTTCGGGCCGGCCGCGACCGGCGGCACATCGATCCCGTAGTCCCACGAGAACCCGCCCGACGATCCACCCGCGGTCCACTTGCCCGACGGCTGGAGCGAGGTGGCCTGGTAGTCGCCCGCGTCACCGGACTTCCCGCCGGTGGCGGCCAACACCACCGAACCGCCGGACGACGCGGCCATCGCGGCGACTCCCGGCGCGGCCGGTGCGGGCGGCGCGACCGTCGCGGTGACCTCGTTGAGGACACCGTTGTTGACCGAGCCCAACTCCACCGCGTCCGAACAGCCGGGCGCGTCGGGGGTGGTGAGGAAGCACTCCGGGAACTGCACGAGCTTGAGCCGCGAACCCCAGCCCGCGCCGTACAACTGCTCGAAGGCGTCGTACTTCAGCTTCAGATCGACCGCGGTCGCGCCGGCCGACGGCTCCAGCTTCATCAGCACGCCGTCCAGGCCGGCCGCCTCCGTGGCGGCGCGCGTGGACACCGTCACCGTCCAGGTCCCGGACGGCGTGTCCGCCGCGGTCGCGTCGGTCGACGCCGCGGCCGACTTCGCGGCCGACGACCCGGATGCCGGGGACCCGCCGGCCGGGCCGAGCCAGATCGGCAGGTTTCCCGCCCGCTGCATCGCGGCGGAGCCACCACCGGGCGCGGAACCGCTCGCCTGCCGGGCGCCGTTGCCGGCGCCGATGACGATCTGCCCGCTGCCGCCGTCCACGGGCGTCGTACGTGTCGGCGCGTACTCGACCTGCGTTCCCGGCGCCACCGGAAGCTTGAACTCGGCCGTGCTCTCCGTACCGGGAACCGGCTTGTCCTTCTGCAACTCCGGTAGTTGCACGCCGGACCGGGACGGCGCGCGGGCGGCCATCGCCTGCGCCGGCACCAACGTCACCGTCAACAGCGCGGCCACCGACGCCGCGACCATCCGTGCGGGGCGCCCCTTCCCACCCGGGCCACCACCGCCCACCAGACCGCCCCGCTCGCGTCGACCGCGAGCCCACCCCAGACCGACCACGCGAAAAGCCCCCCAGAAACGCGGGCACCACAAACAGCCCCGCAGCCACACGAGCGCCGCCGATCATCGCGGATAAATCGACGCCGAAGCAATAGGCCGGCAAAGCGGAGGCAATTGATGTGACGGCCGTCACCGGCTTCCGAATATTTGTGTGGCGAAATCTCTCCCTGCTTAAAACCGAACATGTGGGAATTAAAAGTGCCAACTATTTATTTGCCTCAATCATTGCTCTTCGCGGATGAATTGCGCATCCCCAAGGGCATCGAAAGCATATGATTCGGACAAAGTATTTCACCGGTCAAGATCCTTTCTTTCCCGGGGCTTCGAGCCGTCGGAGCAGCGAAGCGACGATAGAACGTCCGAATTTCGACGCTCCCGAGCCTGCCGAAGACTGCCTTTAGGAAATGTGCTGCTTTGGAGACATGACAGCGGTCTCCGCTTGGTCCATGCTGTGACCCGCATGTCCGCGCCTCGGGAAGTGGGGACGCGGATCCTTTAGCCGTGCGCGCCTTTTTGGTTACGCGCGCGGCCCTGGGTGGGTTTGTTCGGTCGCGGCGACGGAGTCGTTTCCAAGATCGCGGGAATAAGGGGGCGGCGCGTGTCGCAATTGGCTGGGCGTTTGCGATGGGCGGCCGGTCGGCCGCGAAAGCGGGTCGGTGCTGCGGTCGCCGCACTGGTGGTCGCGGCCCTGGGGGCCGGATCCCTGGTTCTGTTGGACGAAGGCGGCGGCAATCCCCGCAGGGCGGCGGAGCCGGCGGCCGCACCGGTGCGCGTCGATGAGAACGCCGCCCAGCGCCGCGCCCGCGAATCCGGGAAGCCCGTCACCGTGGAAACCACACTGACGGCGACCGGGACGACGGTGGCCAACCCGGACGGGTCGTTCAGCCGCACCGAGCGCGTGCTTCCCATCCGAGTGAAGAACGGCGACGGCTGGGCGAACGTCGACCCCACACTGCGGCGAACCGGCGCCGGGTACGCGACCACGTCCACCACGACCAAACTCGTGTTCGCGGCCGGAGGTTCGCCTGCCACGACCCGGCCCGAACCGCGACAGGCGCCCCGCCGCCCCGCCGCGGCACCCGCGGCCGAAGGCGCACCGGCCGCGGGCGCGCCCGCCGACGGCAAGCGGCCGCACGACATCCAGTCCACCGGCGGCCCGCCGCACGGGACTTCGCCCGGTGTGCCCCCGGTCGAGGGGAACACACCTGCGACGCCCCGGGAGGCCGGGCCCACCCCGGGTGGACCGGCGACCGTTCCCCCGGTGGTGACCGCGTGGCCGGTCGGACCGCTGGGCCCCATTCCCGTCGATCCCGCCTGGGACCGGACCCCCCTGCCGGACGGCGCGTTGGTGCGGATGACCACCGGTGAGGGGCGTACCTTCACCGTCTCCTGGCCGAACGGACCGCTGCCCGCCGCACAGACATCCGGGAACCGGGCGGTCTATCCGAACGTGCTGCCGGGCGTCGACCTCGTCCTGACCGCTCGGGACGGCGGTTTCTCGCAGGTCCTCGTACTCAGGACCAGGGACGCCGCCACGCACCCGAAGTTCGCCGAGTTGGCGCTGCAACTTTCCGCCGTCGACTTGGCATTCAAGCACGACGAGTCCGGCGTCACGCGTGTCGTGGACGCCGCGGGCGGTGAAGTGGCCGCGTCCCCGACGCCGTTCATGTGGGACTCCGCCGGCCACACACCGGACACCCTGTGGGGTCAGCGTCAGGCATCCTTCGCCGCCGGACCCGCGCCCGCTCCTCCGGACGCCCCCGAACTCCCGGGTCTGCCGGCTCTGAACGGCCCCGAACCCGGCACCCACGAGGCGGTGGTCGGGTCGAGCCTGGAGGGCGATCGCCTGCGCCTGACGCCCGACCGGAAGCTGCTCGACAACCCGGACACCGTCTTCCCCGTGTTCGTGGACCCCTCGTTCTGGGGCCACTCGGCGGCCTGGACCCTGGCCTACAAACCGCACCCCGGCTCGTCGTTCTGGATGGGCGCGAACTACAACGGCGGCACCACGAACGCACGCGTCGGTCACGAGAACACCACCGGCGGCACCGCGCGTTCGTACTTCCGCATGTCGTTCGACCCGAGCCTGCGCGGGGCGAACATCTCCGCGGCGACGTTCCGGGCGCTGGAAGTGCACTCGTGGTCCTGCTCGGCACGGCCGGTGAGCCTGTACCTGACCGGGCAGATCAGTTCCTCGACCACCTGGAACAACCAACCCGCACAGTACAACCAACAGCAGAGCGTCAACGTCGCCAAGGGCTACAACGCGTCCTGCCCGGGCGACTGGGTCGGCTTCAACGCGCGGAACGCGGTCGACCAGGCGAAGAACAACGGCTGGGGCGACATCACCTTCAAACTCCAGGCGGACAGCGAGACCGACACCTACGGTTGGAAGAAGTTCGACGTCAACCCGAGCCTGGAAGTCATCTACTGGCGCCCGCCGAACCCGCCGACCGACATCTCGATCTCGCCGGGCGGCGCCTGCCGGACCACCGAGCCGTACCCGGTCGTCGGCATGACGGATGTGACGATCAACGCGCGCGCCACCGACCCCGACGGCGACCTGCGCCGCATCTGGGTCACCGTCGACTCCAGCGCGGGCGGCGAGCGCGTGCTGTTCGGCTACCTCGACGTCGACGGACAGGGCTGGATCCACCACCGCATCCCGATGGACCGGCTCCAGGACGGCGCGACGTACTCGTTCCGGATGCAGGCCAACGACTGGACCGGCGCCGACTCGGACCCGGGCGCCGTCGTGACATGCCACTTCAGGGTGGACAAGGCCGCCCCGAACCCGCCCTCGGTCACCTCGCCGCAGTACCGGGCCGGCAGCGACAACGCGTGGCCCGAGGGCGCCGACTACGGCACTCCCGGGGACTTCACGTTCGCCGCCAACGGGTCGAACGACACCACCGCGTACGCCTACAGCTTCGACACCAACCTGCTGGACACTCGCGTCGCCGCGCCGTCTCCGGGAGGCAGCGTGACGATCAACCACACACCGGCACACGCCGGTCCGGTGCAGCTGTATGTCAAGGCGCTCGACACCGGCGGCAACTGGTCGAGCCAGACCGTCTACACGTTCTTCGTCGAGCCGCGCGACGAGGTCGACGGGCCGATGGACTTCACCGGGGACCGCATCCCCGACCTGGCCGCGGTGGACCCGAACGGCAATCTGCGGATCCACCCGTCGTTCTCCGGCGGCCGGCTCAACCAGTCCATCGACGCGGTCAAGAACGACGACGGCAGCGGCAACCCCGGCCGATCCCAAGTGCCCGCGGGCCACTTCAAGGACGCGTTGACCACCTACCACGGCGACTGGTGGGGCGGTGACGGGTTCCAGGACCTGGTCGCGCGCATGCCGGACGGCAAACTGTGGATCTACCCCGGCAACGGCCGAGGCGGCGTCGACACCGAGGGACGCATGGAACTCCTGTTGCCCGAGGGAGCTCCGGCCCCGCAGGACCTGACCCAGATTCTCGCGATCGGCGACGCCACCGGGGACGGGCTGCCCGACATGCTCGCCACGACCGCCGACGACCTGTGGGCTTTCGACGGCTACACCGGCGCGTCACTGCTGACCGCGCGCAAGGTCAAGGCCGGCGGCATGGGCGCCTACACCATCCACGGCGCGGGTGACATCACCGGCGACGGCACGTTCGACCTGCTGCTGCGTCAGAGGGCGGGCGACGGCAAGTTGATGCTTCGGCCCGGCAAGGCGCCCGCCGCCGGCACCGGTACCGATCTCGCGCGCCTTGGCGACTCCGGCGACGACACGGCGTACGGCGCCGGCGGCTGGCAGGCGTCCGCCGTCGCCTGGATCACCGCGATCCCGGACGTCAACGCCGACGGCGTCCCCGACCTGTGGGTCGGCGCCACCGACGGAAACCGCTACCTGTACCCGGGGGGCCGCACCGTGCACGGCCCCCGCAGCAACCTCGACGGTGACGCGTGGGACTACTGCGCGACCTTCCCGGGCGCGGCCGGCGGTACGCAGAAGCTGTGCGGACCGATCCTCGACAGGTACCTCGCGCTCGGCGGTCCCGGATGGGCGGTGCCGTCCACAAGCACCACCGCCACCCCGGTCAAACCCGGCAAGTACGTGCACTTCCGGTGGCCGGGCGGGAGCATCGACACGGCCTCGATCTACTGGAGCCCGGAGACCGGCGCCCACGAGATTCACGGCGGTATCCGAGGCGAATGGGAGGCGCGGAACTGGGAGAACAGTTACCTCGGGTTCCCGACGTCGGACGAGTACGACGTCTCCAACGGTCGGCGAAGCGATCTTCAGGGCGGCTACATCCGCTGGAACAAGGCCAACGGTTTCAGCACGGCCTACACCTATGGCGGTGAGACCCCGACGACGCACAACTCGCTCGGAGGCGACTTCAACGGCGACGGCAAGGCCGACATCGCCACGATCGTCGACTACGTCAACTGCGCCGCGGGCCTGTGGACCAACGTGGGCAACGCGTCCGGCGGCTTCGAGGCCCCCTTCGAGTCGTGGACGAACCCCACGGGCTGGTGGTGCGTCGACTCCGCGAAATACGCGACGGGCGACTTCAATGGAGACGGCCGCGACGACATCGGCGCGCTGTACCGGTACGGCGACGGGCGAGTCGCGCTGCACACCAAGCTCGGGCGTTCGGACGGCGGGTTCGTCGACGGGCCGATGAGCTGGGAACAGGCGTCCGGCTTCGACTGGGATCGCACCACGCTGCTGGCCGGCGACGCGAACGGCGACCATCGCGACGAACTGCTCGCCGTGTACGGCTACGCGGACGGACGCATCGCCTACCTCACCTTCCCGTCGCGGGTCGACGGCGGATTCGACGCCCCGGTCAAGGGCTTCGAGTTCGTCAACCCCGGCTGGTGGTGGTACGAGAGCGCGCGTTACACGGCGGGCGACTTCAACGGCGACGGGCGCACCGACATCGGCGCCGTCTACATGTACGACAACGGCGACGTGTCCGCGATGACCGCGCTCGCCAACCCGAACGGCACGTTCGCCGCCCCCGTCGCGGGGTGGGGGGCTGCCGGCGCCGGCTGGAATCGGTCGGCCGTGCAGCTCACCGCGGGCGACGTCAACGGCGACGGGCGCGCCGAGATGGCCATGATGTACGGACACCCCGGTGACAGAATGAGTCTCTACACCTTCACCACCGCGTCGAACGGCCTGTTCGGCGCCCCGGTGATGAGCACCGACACGGGACCGAACAACTGGAACACCAACAACTCGGTCGCGTTGATGGGGGACGTCAACGGGGACGGGCGCGCCGACATGTACACCATGTACAACTACCGCACGACCCGTTGGACGGCCTTCACCTTCCTCGGCCAACCGACCGCCGGGTTCGACAGCGGATCCGTCGGCTGGTCCGTGCCCTGGGGGAAGTGGTAACCGCGACGGCCGGCGGTCGCCCTCGACCGCCGGCCCATCGCCGTGCCCCCGGCCCGCCTCGCGCGGCCGGGGGCACGGCCCTGTCGACGTCGGCCGGCCGAGCCGGCCCGTGTCCCGGCGGATCTCGGTGGGTCCGCCGGACAGGACCTAGCCTCGATACAGGTCCCGCGCCGCTCGGGATTCGGCGGCCCAGTGGTGCGCGTTCCAGGTCTCGGCGATGTCGGCGGCCCGGTCGAAGTGCTCGGTCGCCTCCTGCTCGCGGCCCAGGAAACGGGCGAGTTCGCCCAACGTGTGGGCGGGCGGCCGGATCGCCAGGGACACTCCCGCGCAGGCCGGCGCGGCGTCGTGCAGGGGCGACAGGGTCGGGTAGAGCGCGGCGGCCTCGTCGTGTTCGGCCAGCGTCACCACCGCCGCCGCCCGGAAGGTGGACATCAGGGTGTGGAAGAAGTCCGCGCGGATCGGCTCGACGGACGCGCGCATCGCCCGGGCCTGTTCGATCCGCCCGTCGGCGGCCGCCGTGAGGGCGCACAGGTCGGCCACGAACGGACCGAAGCCGGCCAGGATCTCCGGTGCCTGCGGGGCCAGTTCGGCAAGTCGGCCCTGGCTGAGCCGAATCGTGGCCAGGGCCAGCCAACGCAACCCGAGCGCGTGCAGCGAACCCTGCGCGATCATCGGCTCGGTGGCCCGGAGGTATCCTTCCTCGGCCTCCTCGAGGCGGCCGTCGATGTGCGCGAGGGCGGCGAGCGCGCACGCGCCGACGCCGATCGCCTCCGGCATGCGGTACGCGTCGGCGATCGCCACGCTCTCGTCCACCAACCGGCGGGTGGTCTTCGCGTCGTTCAGGTCGGCCGCGGCGGTGGCCAGGCTGAATCGGGCGTACCAGCGGTGCACCGGCAGGTCGAACGCGTCGGCGAGGCGGAGCAGTTCGCCGGTCGACGCGGCTCGTGCCGGCGCGTCCGCGCGACTGGACAGGTTGCCGGTGAGGGTGGCCAGCGTGAGCGCGCGCAGGTCGGGATCGCCCAGGTCGGCGGCCAGCGCGACGGCCTCCTCGGCCAGTGCGCGCGGGTCCGGATCGACCCGCTCGCCGACCAGTTCCCCGGCGTAGCCGTTCAGCAGCCGGCACCGGGTCTCCGGGGTGAGGTCGGTCCGCGCGATCAGCCGGCGCAGCGCCGCCACCACGCCGAGGTCCAGGACCCCGTACGGCCGGCTCTGCCACGGCGTGGGCACCGTCCAGGCGGTGAACGCGGCGATCGTCAGGTCGTCGCGACGCGCCGACTCGGCGGCGTCGAAGGCGCGTTGCCGGGTCTGCCGGGCCGCCGCCACGTCGCCCGCGCGCACCTGCGCGCGCAGCAGCCGGCCGAACAGGTCGGCGCGCCGCGCGTCCCCGTCGCCCGGGGTGTCGGCCGGAATCCGGTCCAGGCACTCCAGCGCGCGGGTGAGCAGGGCGACCGCGGTGTCGTGGGCGAAGCGGCGCTCGGCCAACTCGGCCGCCGCGATACCCGTCTCGACGGCCCGCGCGGCGGTGGCCGCCGTGGCCGCGTTGCCGTAGTGGTGGGCCAGCGCCGAGACGTCGCGAGTACCCAGGCGTTCCAGCGCGGCCGCGATCCGGGTGTGCATCCGGGTCCGGCGCAGCCCGCTCAGGTCCGCGGCCATCGTGTCCCGCACGAGCGCGTGCACGAACCGGACCCGGCCGGCGGCCGGTTCGGTGAGCAGGCCGGCGATCAGGCCGGCGTCCAGCGCGTCCAAGACGCCGCCCTCGTCGACTTCGGCCGCGTCCACCAGCACGTCCACATCGGCCTCGCGGCCCACGACCGCGGCCAGGCGCAGGACGGCGACGGCGGGTTCGGGCAGCCGGGCCAGCCGGCGGCGCAGCACGTCGCGCACGCCCTCGGGCACGTCGGAGAGCGCGACCAGGGCGCCCTCGCTGTCCAGCAGGCGGGCGCTCTCCCGGACGTAGAACGGGTTGCCGCCGGTGCGTTCGGCCAGCGCGGTGATCGTCGCGGCGTCGACGGGGGCCTGCGACACGGCGTCCACGACCCGGGCCACGGCGGCCTCCGGCAGGCCGGCCAGCGCCAGGCGTACGGGTGAGCGGCGGGCCAGGCCGGCCAGCGTCTCGGTGAGGCGCCCGTCCGCCTCGTCCGGGCGGTACGCGGCCACCACGAACAGCGGCGCGCCCGCGGCGTCGCCGTCGGCGCCGGCGGCGAGCAGGGCCAGGGTCTCGGCGTCGGCCCGGTGCAGGTCGTCCAGCAGGATCGCCAACGGTTGCCGTCGGGCGGCGGCGGCGAGCCAGGACCAGACCGCGCGGTGCAGCCGGAACCGGCCCGCCGAGGTGTCCTGCCCGGAGCCGACGCCCTCGTCGTCGCCGAGCAGCGGTGCGAGCGCGGCGGCGGCCTCGGGCGGCGGCGGCACGATCGCGGCGATCGCGCGCAGCGCCTCCACCCACGCCCACGCGGGCGGCGCGCCGTCCACCTCGGGACAGCGCCCGGTGGCCACGAGCAGTCCGGCCTGTTCGAGTCCGGCACCGAGCCGACCCAGCAGCGCGGACTTCCCGAGCCCGGCCTCGCCGGTGACCAGCGCGACGCGCAGGCCGGCCGACGCGACGCTTTCGGCCTCGCCCAGCAGTGCGGCGAGTTCGTCGTCCCGGCCGACGAAGAGCTCACCGCTGACGCCGGGCCTCGGGTCGCCGGCGGGTCGCGAGTCGCCGGCGGCGGCGATCGCCTCGGACGGCGGGCCCGCGGTCGGGCCGGCCGGATGGTCGCCGGAGGCGTCTTCGGCGCCGCGGGCGCCGGTGACGGTGCGGTCGGCGCGGGCGCCGGTGACGGTGCGGTCGGCGCGGGCGCCCCGAGCAGGGTTGTCGACGTGGGTCCCGCTCCGACCGCCCTCGGGATGTGCCGCACCGGTCGCGGCGGGCCCGGCCCCGGGGCGGCCCGGTGCCCGGTCGGCCTCCGGGCCGGGACCCTCGACCGCCGTGTCCGCCGGCCCCGTCGCCGCGCGCAGGACGTGCATCCGTCGGCCCAGGATCGCCGCCTCGACCTCGGCGAGCGCGGGGCCCGGGTCCAGGCCGACGTCGGCCGCCAGCACCGCGCGGGCCCGGCGCAGGGTGGCCAGCGCGTCCGCCTGGCGGTTGCCCGCCCACAGCGCGAGGGCGTGCAGCCGCCAGGCCTCCTCGCGCAACGGGGCGTCCCGGGCGAGTCGCTCGGCGTCCGCCGCCGCGGCTGCCGCCGCGCCCGATCTCAGCCCGGCGGCGATGTGCAGCTCCCGTGCGCTCAGGTGCAGTTCGCTCAGCCGCGCGGCCTCGGCCAGGGCCCACGGCTCATCCGAGGCGGCGGCGAACGCGGGGCCGCGCCACAGCGCCAACGCCGTCTCGACCAGCGTTCGGGCCTCGACCGGTGCGGCGTCGAGCCGCTCGCGCGCGGCCCGGAGCAGGCGTTCGAAGCGCCACGCGTCCACCGCGTCGTCCGGGAGCCGCAGCGCGTATCCGGGCGCCGCGCTGACCAGGACCGTGGCCGGTGCCCGCCGGGCCCGACCCGGTTCGAGCAGGCGACGCAGGTTGGACACGTACGCCTGGAGGGAGGTGACGGCCTGCGCGGGCGGCTCGCCGCGCCACAGGTCCTCGATCATCCGGTCGATCGACACCACCCGCCCGCGCGCGGCCACCAGGAGCGCGAGTACGGCACGCTGGCGCGGACCGCCCAGGGGGACGGTCACATCGTCCACGTCGGCCTCGAACGGCCCGAGCACGCGCAGGTACACCATTTCTCCCCCATCCCGGTCCCTCGGCACGTTCGGCGGCGAGCCGGTCGCCGAACAACCCCGCCGGACGGCTCCATGTTCCTTCCAGGATTCCTCCAAGACGGCCGGACCAGGCTATGAGCATGCCCGGCGGCACCGCGCCGAGGGCCCACCGAAGGGATCCACCACCATGACCGCCTCGCCCGTCACCCCCGCGTCCGCCGGCTTCGACACCCGGGACATGGTGATCGTCCACCGCGGGCTGCGCCGCGAATCGCGCCTGCTGGTCGAGTTGATCGCCGCCGTCGAGCCGGGCGACACCGCCCGGGCCGAGGTGCTCGCCGACCACTTCGACCTCTACCGGCTGGGCCTGCACGGCCACCACACCGGCGAGGACGAACTGCTGTGGCCGCCGCTGCTGGCCCGGGTCGACCTGGAGGCCGACCTGGTCCTGCGGATGGAGGCCCAGCACGAGCGGGTGGCCGGCTCGCTGGCCGCCGCCGAGGAACTGGTCCGGGCGTGGGCGGCGAGCCCCGGCGTCACCGAGCGGGACGCCCTGGTCGCGGCGCTCGCCGAGCACCGCGCGGCGCTGATCGAGCACCTCGACGAGGAGGAGACCGAACTGCTCCCCCTCGCCCAGCGGCTGCTCACCGCGGCTGAGTGGCACGCGATGGGCGAGCACTTCGTGGAGACCACGCCCAAGCCGCAGATCCTGCTCCTGCTCGGCGTGGTGCTGGAGGACGCCGAACCCGCCGAGCGGGCGACCATGCTCGGCGGGCTCCCGCTGCCGGCCCGGCTGATCTGGCACCTGGTCGGCCGCCGCATGTACGCGCGCACCGTCCGTCGGGTCCGCGGCTGAACCGGTGTGCGTCGCCTACGCCCGCACGGCGTGCCCGTACCGCCCTGCCTGGCCTTCCAGCCCGGGCCGCCCGCGCGGCCCGCGTGCGGCATCCGGCATCCGTCGCCCGTCGCCCGACGGCCGACGTGCGACAACCGGCAACCGGACGCCGGCAGCCGACGGGTGTCGGTACCGGCCTCGGGCGCGCGATCGTGGCCGATTGGGTTGGATGGGCCCATGACCACCGCTCTCGCCCTTCATCCCGCCCCGAACCACCCCGAGTTGCTCGCCGACCCGGTGGCCGGCGCCCTGGCCGATTGGCCGGCCGAGTCCGCCGGGCTGGTCGAGGTCGCCGCGATCGACCCCGAACTGGCCGATACCGCCGCGTTCTGCGCCCGTTACGACGTGGCCCCGGCCGACAGCGCGAACTGCGTGGTGATCGCGGCCAAGCGCGGCGGCACGGTCACCTACGCCGCGTGCCTGATCACCGCCACCACGCGAGCCGACGTGAACGGCCTGGTCCGCCGACACCTGGACGCGCGCAAGGCGTCGTTCGCGCCCGTGGAGGAGGTACTGGCCGCGACCGGCATGGAGTACGGCGGAATCACCCCGATCGGCCTGCCCGCGGACTGGCCGATCCTGATCGACGCCGCCGTCGCCGCACACCCGCGCGTCGTGGTCGGCTCCGGGATCCGCGGCTCCAAGCTGTGGGTGCCGGGCCGCCTGCTGGCCGAACTGCCGGGCGCGCAGGTCCTTCCCGACCTCGGCGTGCCCCTCGGCTAGGGCCAATACCAGTGACTTTGGTGGGGTTCGGTCGTTGGGTGGGTTGTGCCAAGGCCTGGGCAGGTGAAGTCGTCGACGGGAGAGCGGTTCTCGGATC